>NZ_JBSSBV010000005.1:0-108108 GCF_054059115.1 Thermostichus sp. MS-CIW-26 | reverse complement strand
ACTCCGTCCCGCTAACGCGAATGGAAACAAACAGAATGCTATCGCTGCATAGTTGAACAGTGATGTTCAGCAGTGTTCAGCGTAAATGTATCAGAACAAGCTCTGCTCTGTAAACAAGCGTACACTCCAGGGGGCGGTGATGCCGTTGTAGAAAGCCAACCCCAAAACGGGCAGGCTGAGAAATCCATAGGCAATCTGGGCCAAAGGGATCCCAAGGGCATCGGGGATGAGGCTGTTGTCTCCCAGAGGGGCGATGAGCAGCAGCTTCTGCCAATGGTGGGGCTGTAGGCGGGCCGAGCGCAGCACAAACCCTGCCGAGAGGGAATTGGCAATGACGTGACACGGTCGCCCGATCACCTCCTGGACAAAATCCCCGATCATCTCGGCATAGAGGCTGCCGGTGTACTTCAAATCTGGACGTTCTGAGTTGCCCCACCCCAACAAATCCAGAGCATAGACTTGATGGTGCTGCCCCAGCTCCGCCATAATGGCACGAAACTCATAGCTGGAGGAGCCTGCCCCAATGCCGTGCACCAGCAACAACGGCTGGCCGGATCCCATGACCTTGTAAAACAGGCGATGGCCGCGCCAGAAGTGATGCCTTTCCTCTCCCGGCAGCAGGCTCTGCAGAGGCTGAGTTTGGGAAGAGATCCAAGCGTTGAAAACGGCTAGAGCACCCAAGCCGCCGACAGTAGTCCAGAGCCCGATCTTGAGAACTTGGCTCAGCTCTTTCATCCTCAGCAGCCTAGCTAGGGAACCTACTTTTTCTTAAGGCGGTAGGTGATGCGCCCTTTGTTGAGGTCATAGGGGCTCAGCTCCACCTTGACCCGGTCGCCGGGCAAGATCTTGATGTAGTTGCGGCGAATTTTGCCGGAGATATGAGCGAGCACGTTGAAGCCGTTGTCCAGATCCACTCGGAACATGGCGTTGGGCAGGGATTCGGTAACAACCCCCTCCATTTCAATGGCATCTTCCTTAGACAATGAGCCCTCCCAAAAACGACATAACAAACAACAGAACAATCCACAGCCGCGACGACACGCGCTGTTAAGAAATGAAAATATACTCCATCTCTTCTATCCTAACCGTTGCAGTCCTTCATCAGGGGATCCCTTAGGACTGAAAAGGCGTGCGATCGGTCAAAATTTCTGCTCCAGACTCGGTGACCAAGACCGTGTGCTCAAACTGAGCTGACCAAGAGCCATCTACTGTGACCACCGTCCATTGGTCTGGCAACACTCGGGTTGCCTCTCCCCCCGCATTCACCATCGGCTCAATGGCCACTGTCATGCCGGAGCGCAGCTTGGGATTGGGCAGATCGCGGGTGCGATAGTTGGGAAACTGCGGCTCCTCGTGCAGGTTGCGCCCCACCCCGTGACCGACATACTGCTTCACCACCGAGTAGCCCCGCCCCTCGATGTAATCTTCAATGGCGCCTGAGACATCCTGAAGCCAAACGCCGTGGCGCACGTGGTCGATGCCCGTCTGCAGGGCCTTGGCCGCTGTATCGATCAGATCCCGAGCTGCGTCGCTCAGGGGTTCCAGGCCGATGGTGATACAGGAATCCGCATGCCAGCCCTCGACGATGGCACCAAAATCCACTTTGACCACATCTCCCGGCTGCACCACTTTACGGGGACTGGGGATCCCGTGCACCACCTCATGGTTGACACTGACACAAACGCAGGCGGGAAAGCCGTAGTAGCCCTTGAAACTGGGCAAAGCATTGAGTTGGGCCACCCGTCTCTCAGCATAGGTATCGATATCTGCCGTAGTCCAGCCCGGCTCTAGGCGCTCCGCGATCTCCTGCAATACTTGGGCCACCACCCGACCGGCCCGCCGCATTTTCTCCACTTCGCGGCGAGATTTGATCTCAATAAGCTGCATGCCCCGCCGCTGGGAGGGATTTCCAGCTCCTGCTCTGATCACGCCGTCCTCCTAAAGCCTTCCAAAAGAGCCTGCAGATGTTCCTGTACGGATTCCATCGGCTGGTTGCCGTTGACCCGTTGCAAGCGCCCCTTGGCCTCATAAAAATCGATCAGGGGAGCCGTCTGCTGCCGATAGACCTCCAGACGCTTGAGAATCACCGACCGATCCGCATCATCGCTGCGCCCCTGTTCCTTGCCCCGGGCCAGCAGCCGGGCCACCACCACCTCATCCGGCACCTCCAAGTTGAGGACGTAGTCATAATCTTGGCCCAGCTCTTGCAGCAGCTCTTCCAAGGCCTCTGCCTGGGCTAAGGTGCGAGGAAATCCATCTAGGATCCAGCCCTGCTCTGGAGATTGCTGCAACTGCCCCTTCACCATTCCGATCAGCACCTCGTCAGGCACCAGCTCTCCCGCATCCATGTAAACCTTGGCCTGGCACCCCAGGGGCGTTTGGGCTTTCACCTCGGCCCGCAACAGATCGCCTGTGGAAATTTTGGGCGTGTGGTAGATGGCCGCCAGCCGCTCCGCCTGTGTACCTTTGCCCGCCCCCGGCGGCCCCAGAAAGATCAACCTCGGCACTACTGTTTGACCATCCCTTCGTAGCGTTGTGAGATGACATAAGTCTGGATCTGCTTGGAGGTCTCGATCGCCACCCCCACCAAAATCAGTAGCGAGGTCGCCCCCAAACCTTGGAAAGTGGTGATGCCGGTTGCCCGTTCCACCGTCGTCGGGATGATGGCCACCGCGCACAGGAACAAAGCCCCCAGCAGCGTCAGGCGGTTGAGGATCCCTTCGACATACTCGGCAGTGGCCTTGCCCGGGCGTACCCCTGGAATGCTGGCCCCCATCTTCTTCAAGTTTTGAGCCAGATCCACCGGGTTGATGAGCAAAGAGGCGTAGAAGTAGCTGAAGAAGAGGATCAGCACGAAATAAAAAGGAATGTAGAACCAGGAGGTGGGGGATAGGAAGTTGGCCACTTGCACCAAAGTCAGGTTTTGGGTGTACTGGGCCAGGGCCAGAGGCAGGGACATCACCGAGTAGGCAAAGATGATCGGCATCACCCCCCCTTGGTTTAGCCTCAGGGGCAGATAGCTTTTCTGCTCGCGGAACAGCTTGTTGCCCACCTGGCGCTTGGCGTAGACGATAGGGATCTTGCGGCTGCCTTCTTGGACAAAGACAATGCCGACAATGGTGACCAAAAAGATTGCCAGCAACAGCAAGATGCCACCGATGGTGCTGCTATCGGCACGGGCCAGGCTAATAGTCTGTCCGAGGGCACGGGGCAGAGTGGCAACAATGTTGACGAAGATCAAGAGCGAAGGGCCACTTCCCACCCCTTTCTCCGTGATCATCTCTCCCAGCCACATCACAAACAGGGATCCCGCCGCCAGAGCCAGGGTGGTGGAGGCCATGAAGGCCAACTCATTGGTGGTACTGGCAAACTCCCGCACCCAAAAGGAAATGCCAATGCCCTGGATGATGGCCCAAACCAAGGTGACATAGCGGGTGTATTGAGAAATCTGCCGCCGCCCCTGTTCTCCCTCGTTTTTCTGCAGGTTCTCCAAGGCTGGAATGGCCGAGACCAGCAACTGCATGATAATTGAGGCATTGATGAAGGGCAGGATCCCAAGGGCGAAAATTCCCAAAGCAGAAATCCCCCCGCCGGAGAAGACATCCAGCAAGCCAAACACAGGGCTGTTGGCAGCTTCGGCAGCAAAGCGGGCCCGATCGATACCGGGAATGGGGATGTAAATGCCCAGTCTGACCAACAGCAGCAAGCCCAAGGTGAGAAACAGACGGCTGCGCAGGCCAGAGGCCATAGCCATCTGCATAAAGGTCTCTTGGGCAGAGGGGGCGGAACCTCGTGTGTCAACCATAGGGAAGAGAATCTCGCGGGAGCAAAGGGCAAGGTTAGCTATCTACCACTCTACGCTGCTGGTGGAGCAGTCGGCAAAATCAAAGCAAAATCAAAAAAGTGCAACTCAGCGCCACCCGGCAGAAGCTGGCCAGAGCAGCGGGAAGGGGCGGTCTAGGATCCCAAGATTTCCACCCGACCTCCGGCTGCCTCGATCTTGGCTTTGGCTGAAGCGGTAATAGCCGCCGCCCTGATCGTCAGGGGCACGCTGACTTCCCCATCTCCCAAGATCTTCAGCGGGCCATCGTTGGTGGTGACGATCCCTCGTTCCATCAGGCTTTCCAGGCTGACCTCGCTGCCGGCAGGCAGATCCGCCAAGGCGCGCAGGTTGACCAGGGTGTATTCCAGACGCCGCGTGTAGCGGGGGAAATGCTTAAGCTTGGGCAAACGCCGGTAGAGGGGAGTCTGGCCCCCTTCAAAGCCGGGTCGTGTACCACCCCCCTTGCGGGCCTTTTGCCCCCGCATCCCCTTGCCACAGGAGGCCCCCTGCCCGGCAGAAACGCCACGACCTAGCCGCCGCCGCCGCCGCGTCGAACCTGCTTGAGGCCGAATGTCTTCCAGTCGCATGTCTACCTCTAGCTCACTTGCTCGATATACCTGTCCATCACTTGCCCAATAGGCGGCGCACATCGATGTCTCGGTCTTGGGCCACCTGCTTAAAGGTACGCATCCGCCGCAGCGCATCGATGGTAGCACGGGCATTGTTGAGGGGGTTGCTGGATCCCAGTTGCTTGGCCAAGCTGTTGCGTACACCCGCCAGCTCCAGAACGGTGCGGACTGCCCCCCCTGCAATGACGCCTGTGCCAGGAGCTGCTGGCATGACCAAGACAGTGGCACCGCCGCCTGCCCCCTGCATGGGATGGGGTACGGACAAACCTTTGGTGAGGGGCACCTCAATGAGGTGCTTTTTACCGTCCACAACTCCCTTGCGCACTGCTCCGATCACATCGTTGGCTTTGCCCACGCCAACCCCGACTTGGCCCCGCTCGTTGCCGACCACCACCACAGCGCGGAAGCTCAACTTCTTGCCGCCCTTGACCACCTTGGTGACGCGGCGAATCTGGATGACCCGCTCTTGCCACTCGGTGGGTTGCTCTTCGCGGTTTTTTTTGCTTCTGCGACGTTCCCTCTGCTCAGCCATGTGCTATGTCCTCAGTAGCTAGAACTGTAACCCTGCTTCTCGGGCAGCTTCTGCCAAAGCCTGAACGCGCCCGTGATAGAGCTTGCCCCCCCGATCGAAAACCACGCGGGAAATGCCCATCTGTAAGGCTCGTTCAGCAACTGAGCGGCCCACCAAGGCAGCCGCTTCTTGAGTGGCTGTCCCGGTTTCTTTGAATTTTTCGCGCAGCTCCGTGTCCAAGGTGGAGGCGGAGGTTAAGGTATGCTGGGCTACATCGTCGATCACCTGGGCGTAGATGTGTCGATGGGAGCGAAACACGGCCAGGCGAGGCCGCTCGGCAGTGCCAAAGACCTTGCGGCGAATGCGTCGATGACGACGTTGGGTGGTGATTTTGCGGCTGGTTTTCATAGGACTCCGTCCCGCTTTCGCAATGGGCTATTTACTTCTTCGCTTTCCCGGATTTACCCGCCTTGCGGCGAACTTGTTCCCCTAGATAACGGATCCCTTTCCCCTTGTAGGGCTCCGGAGGCCGGACGGCTCGGATGCGGGCGGCAGTATTGCCCACCAGTTCTTTATCTGTGCCTGAGACAACAATGATGTTGTTTCCCTCAACGGCAATTTGGATGCCGGGGGGAAAGGGGATCTCCACAGGGTGACTGTAGCCAACGTTCAAAACCAACTTGCTGCCTTGGATGGCAGCCCGGTAGCCCACGCCCACCAATTCCAGCCGCCGCTCAAATCCCTTGGACACTCCGTCTACCATGTTGGCGACCAAGGTGCGGCAGAGGCCGTGCAGTTGGCGGGCAGGACGAGAATCGTTGAGACGGCTGACCGTGAGCATCTGAGCGTTTTGCTGGACTGTGATCAAGGGCGGCAAACTGCGGGACAGTTGACCTTTCGGGCCTTTCACTGCAATGTGTTGGCCGTCGATCTGGATCTCCACCTTGGCAGGAAGGGCGATGGGGCGTCTACCGATACGGGACATGGGAAAAACTCCTGACCAGAGAAAACTTAAGGTCTAGTAGACAAGACAGAGGACTTCACCACCAATGCCCTGCTTACGAGCCTCCCGGTCGGTCATGATGCCGTTGGAGGTGGAGATGATGGCGATCCCAATTCCTCCCAGCACTCGGGGCAGCTCTTTGTGGTTGCGGTAAACCCGCAGGCCGGGTCGGCTCACCCGCTTTAAGCCATTGATGATGGGCCTGCAGTTGCGGCCTTTGCCCTTGTACTTCAATCGCAACACCACTCGGGCTTGGATCCCTTCTCCCTCCTCCTTCCATTCGCTGACAAACCCTTCCTCATGAAGAACGCGAGCGATGCTGCGGGTCATGCGTGTGGCCGGAACTGCCACCGACTCGTGCCGAGCCATGGTGGCATTGCGAATGCGGGTGAGCATATCGGCGATCGTGTCGTTGGTGTGGGCCATCGGTGGGTCAGTGCTCCTCGGAAGATCGATGCAGATCAAGAAAAGTCAGGGTGGGCAACCTAGGAGGCAAAGGGCATGCCAAACGCTTTGAGCAGGGCACGGCCCTCTTCGTCGGTTTTAGCAGTGGTCACAATTGAAATATCCATACCTCGCAACTGATCTACAGAGTCATAGTTGATTTCGGGAAAAATCAGTTGTTCGCGGATGCCCAGGGTGTAGTTGCCTCGTCCATCAAAGGCTTTGGGGCTGACGCCGCGGAAGTCACGGATACGGGGCAGAGCAATGTTGATCAGGCGATCCAAAAACGCATACATGCGCTCCCGCCGTAGGGTTACCATCAGGCCAACCGGCATGCCCTTGCGAATCTTGAAGCTGGCAATTGCCTTTTTGGCGCGGGTGATCACCGGACGCTGGCCAGTGATGGCGCTGATCTCGGCAATGGAGGATTCCAGAGCCTTGGCATTTTGGGAAGCTTCCCCCAAGCCGCGGTTGATGACGATCTTCTCCAGGCGGGGCACCTGGTGGATGTTGGTGTAGCCCAACTCCTTTTGCAGCTTGGGGACGATGACGGTGTTGTAGAGGATTTGCAGACGTTGGGGCATGGTGGCTTCTCCTTGCGGCTCTGGGCTGGGTCAGAGCCAAACCAATGATGGAAAAAAGAATGTAATGCCTAGTCGAGGATCTCGCCTGTTTTCTTAAGGACGCGGACTTTGCGACCATCGGCGGTGATTTGATAGCCGATGCGGCTGGCCACTTCCTGCTTCTTGGAATAGGCCATCACTTTGCAGACGGGAATGGGGGCTTCCTTGGTCTCAATCCGGCCACTTTCCCCTTCTCGCTGAGGTTTGCGGTGGTAGGTAACAATGTTAACCCCTTCCACCAAAACCATGTTGCGTTCGGGAAAAACGCGCAGCACCTCGCCGATTTTGCCTTTGTCATCGCCGGAGATCACCTGCACGGTATCCCCTTGCTTGATACGCATTTTGTAGCGCAGGCTGTTGCGGTGCTTGCGAATGCCCGGTCGCCGAACTAAGCGCCGAATTTGGCTGGGTTTGAGGGGGCGAACCATCAGAGTACCTCCGGGGCAAGGGAGATGATCTTGGTGAAGTTTTTCTCCCGCAGCTCACGGGCTACAGGGCCGAAAACGCGAGTTCCACGGGGGTTGCCGTCGTTGTTGATGATCACGGCGGCGTTGTCGTCGAAGCGGATGCACATGCCGTCGGGGCGACGTACTGTGTCGACAGTGCGGATGACAACAGCCTTGACGACATCGGATTTTTTGACGGGCATGTTGGGCAAGGCATCTTTGACGACGCCGATGATCACGTCGCCCAAGCTGGCGTAGCGACGGCCACTGCTGCCCAGCACGCGAATGCACATCATTTTGCGGGCGCCTGTGTTGTCGGCCACCGTCAGCATGGTTTGCTGCTGAATCATAGTTTCTTCACCTCCCTCAGGATTTCGGCAACTTGCCAACGCTTGGTGCGGCTGAGGGGACGGGTTTCCGTGATGCGCACCAGATCCCCTTCTTGACAGCGGTTTTCCTCGTCGTGGGCCTTAAACTTCTTGGTTTTGACGACGATTTTGCCGTACTTCGGGTGAGCGACCCGATTTTCTACGGCAACAACCACCGTTTTTTGCATCTTGTTGCTGACCACAATGCCAATCTTCTCCCGAACAGCCATTACTCCTCCTGGGTTGGGCGTTTGCCCCGCTTGCGTTCTGCCTCTACAGTTAACAGTTGCGCCAGCTTGTGCTTGCGCAGCCGGATGAGATGGGGTTGGTTCAACTGCCGCGTGGCCTGCTGCAAGCGCAGCTCAAACAGCTCTTTCTTGACGGCGTAGATCTCGTTGCTCAGCTCTTCATCCGATAGGGCACGGGCATCGGCGATTTTGGGCATGGGCATAGCTGGACTCTCCTCATACGCTGCTGGTGGCCACTTCTGAAACTGTTGCCTGGCCAGGCTCTGGCTTTTCAAAGTCGGCTTTGGTTACAAACTTGACTTTAATGGGTAGCTTCTGAGCGGCAAGTCGCATGGCCTCGCGGGCGATGGGCTCTGCCACTCCCCCCATTTCGAAGAGGATACGGCCTGGCTTGACGACGCAAACCCAGTACTCAGGGTTGCCTTTACCGGATCCCATGCGGGTTTCAGCAGCTCGCTGAGTAACGGGCTTGTCGGGAAAGATGCGAATCCAGATTTGGCCACCCCGCCGAACATAGCGGGTCATGGCTCGACGGCTGGCCTCGATCTGTCGAGCTGTAATCCAGGCGGGTTCTAGGGCCACAAGGCCGTATTCCCCAAAGTTGATGCGGTTGCCACGGGTCGCTTTGCCTTTCATGCGCCCGCGCTGTTGCTTGCGGTATTTGGTGCGTTTGGGGCTTAACATGGCCGTTCCTTAAGTCAACTGCGATAGGGATCCCTGGACGTTCCGGTGTTGGCCCTCAGGCCTCCTGAGCCGAGCGATCTTCAAAGGTGGGCCGCCGCCGCTGCTGCCGACGTTTGGGCTGTTGCAGGGGAAACTTCTGTTCGTGGCGTTCCTGCCCGGGCAGAACTTCCCCTTTGAAGACCCAGACCTTGACCCCGATGATGCCGAAAGTGGTGTGGGCGAGGTGCTCGGCGTAGTCGATGTCGGCCCGCAAAGTATGCAAAGGGATCCGCCCCTCCCGCGTCCATTCGGTGCGGGCAATCTCGGCCCCGTTCAGACGCCCGGCAATTTGGATTTTGATCCCTTGTACACCTGCCCGCTGGGCCCGTTGGATCACCTGGCGCACGATGCGGCGAAAGGCAATCCGCCGTTCCAACTGTTGGGCAATGTTTTCCGCCAACAAGGTCGCCTCGGCATCGGCACGGGTGACCTCTACTACATTGATGCGAATGGTTCGCTCGCCACCACCTCGTGAACCAGGGCTTTGTCCCGCTAGCGCGGACAGCTCTTTCTGTAGACCTTGGCGCAAAGTCTCTAGGCTGGATCCGCCCCGACCCACGACCACCCCAGGGCGAGCAGCGCGGATCTCTAGGTCAATTTGATCTGCTTTGCGTTCAATTTGGATATCGGCCAAACCAGCACTGCTCAATTGCTTGGTCAGGTAGGTGCGAATCTGATCATCCTCCTGTAACAAGGCTGGGTAGCGGGCTGGATCGGCAAACCAGCGGCTGCGATGCTCCTTAATCACGCCGAGGCGGAAACCGGTGGGGTGGATCTTCTGTCCCATGGTGGTGTCGGTTGAAGGGTAAAGGGCTAGAAATACAGGAGGTTAAGAGGCCGTCGCCGCTTCAGCTTCCTCTATGGGCCGGACGGCGATGGTGATGTGGCAGGTGCGCTTGCGAATGGGGTAGGCCCGCCCTTGGGCGCGGGGGCGAAACCGTTTCAGGACGGGCCCCTGATCAGCATAGGCCTGGCTGATCACCAGATCCCGGGGATCCAAGCCGTTGTTGTGCTCTGCGTTGGCCACCGCCGAGCGCAGCACCTTACGAACCGGCTCACAGGCAGCGTAGGGCATGAACTCCAAAAGAATCAGGGCATCGGCATAGGTGCGCCCGCGGATCTGATCCAACACCCGCCGCACTTTAAAGGGGGACATGCGGATATAGCGGGCTACCGCTTTAACCTCAGGGGATGAATCGGCCATGGCCCTCTCCTTGCCTACTCGATACTTTCCTGTTCGTTATTCCTCTCAACGGCGAGCGGCTTTTTTGTCGCTCCCCGCGTGACCGCGGAAGGTACGGGTGGGAACGAATTCCCCCAGCTTGTGACCCACCATCTGATCGGTGATGTAGATGGGCACGTGTTGCTTGCCGTTGTGAACGGCGATGGTGTGGCCGATCATGACCGGCAAGATGGTGCTGGCCCGCGACCAGGTCTTGATCATGTGCTTCTCGTTGCGCTCGTTCATCTTCTCCACCTTGAGAAGCAGCTTGGCATCCACAAAGGGGCCTTTTTTCAGCGAACGTCCCATAAGAACCTCAACCGTTTGATAAGCAATTCACTGTCGAAAAAGCTTCGGGGAGCGAATGGCCAGCGGCTACTGAGCAGCCCTTCCGCCCTTGTCTCGGCGGCCTCCGCGACGACGACCGCGCACGATGAACTTGCTGCTGGGCTTGTTGCGTTTGCGGGTCTTGTACCCCAGGGTGGGCTTGCCCCAAGGGGTGACAGGGGTACTGCGGCCTATGGGGGCTCGCCCTTCCCCGCCGCCATGGGGATGATCCACAGGGTTCATCACCGAGCCACGCACCTTAGGACGGCGCCCCAACCAACGACTGCGGCCCGCCTTGCCCAGGCTGATGTTGTTGTGGTCAACATTGCCCAGTTGGCCGATGGTGGCGTAGCACTCGCCGCGGATCATGCGAACCTCACCAGAGGGCAGCTTGAGGGAGACATATTTGCCTTCTCTGGCCACCACTTGAGCGCCAGCCCCGGCAGCGCGAACCATCTGTCCGCCGCGACCGGGATACAGCTCCACATTGTGAACCACCGTTCCCAAGGGGATCCGCTCCAGGGGCATGGCATTGCCGATCTCAAAGGGGGCCTCTGGCCCGGCCATGATGGTGGATCCCACCTGTAGGTTGCGGGGAGCGAGGATGTAGCGTTTCTCTCCGTCTTCGTATTCCACCAGGCAGATGTGGGCGCTACGGTTGGGATCGTACTCGACGGTTTTGACGGTCCCCGGGATCCCGCGCTTGTCGCGACGGAAGTCGATGATGCGGTAAAGCCGCTTGTGGCCACCACCGCGGTGCCGGCAGGTGATGACGCCACGGTTGTTGCGCCCTTTCTTGCGGTGAATAAATTGCAGCAGCGACTTTTCCGGTCTGGGCCGCTTGCCGTTCTCGTCACGGGACAGCTCCTCGAAGTCAGAGACCGTCATGTGACGGGTGCTGGGGGTGTAAGGTCGGAGAGTACGAATGCCCATGGCTCAGGTAGGGGTGGGGGATGGGACAACAACAGCTCAAAAGGGGCGTTCAGGTGTCCGGGAAGAGGGTGATGGAATCTCCCTCCGCCAAGGTCACGATGGCTCGCTTGGGACGGGTGCGGTAGCCCACAAAGCGGCCCACCCGCCGTTGCTTGCGCGGGAGCTTCAGGGTGTTGACGGAAGTAACTCGCACGCGGAACATTTCTTCGACGGCAGCTCGGATGAGCGGCTTGGTGGCAGTGGGCAGCACTTCAAAGACGTATTTGCGCTGCTCCATCAAGGCGGTTGCCTTTTCGGTGATGACGGGGCGCAACAGGACGTCGGCCAGGATCCGCTTGCTCTCAGTCATCGCTTTCCTCCTCTGCTGGGGCTGCTTCGGCCTCTTCTGCAGTTGGCGGCTCTACTCCTTGAGCCAGTTCTTCTGCTTGATCTTGGGGCTCTTCGGTTTGCTCTTCTGGCCCCTGCTGATCTGCTGGACGTCCTTGAAGGTCAGCTTGGTCTTCCTGCCCTTCTTCCTCGTGTTCGCTTTCTGAAGCAGCCTGATCCTCTAACCGATCTCCAGGCAGGGCCTGATCTTCGGCTATGTCGGCCTGAGGTGCATCCTCAGAGGGAGTCTCCAGAACTGCCGGCGCAGCGTCGGATCCCCAACGGGCCTTGAGCTGCTCTAGGGCAGAAACGGTGATCAGCACCCAATCGACGTTGAGCAGATCGAAAACGTTGATCTGATCCAGGCCGATCAGCTTAACGCGGGCGATGTTGCGCACGGCCCGCTCTACGGCTTCCGAGCGTTCGGCAACGATGAGCAGGGCCGATTGATCTTCCATCACCCCCCAGCGCAGCAAAGCCTGGGCCACGGCGCGGGTCTTGGGCGGGTTGAGCTGCTCCTGGAAATCCTCCACGACGATCAGGTCTTCCACCCGACTTTGCAGAGCGGTGCGCAGGGCCAGTTGCCGTTCTTTGCGGTTCATGGCCAGGTTGTATTCCCGCTTGCGGGGGCCGAAGATCACCCCCCCTTTGCGCCAAAGTGGGGAGCGGATGGAGCCGGCACGGGCCCGACCGGTGCCTTTCTGCTTCCAAGGCTTGCGACCGCCGCCGCGCACCTCAGCTCGGGTCTTGGTGTGGGCGTTGCCCTGACGAGCATTGGTCATCTGCCGGCGCAGTGCCAGATAGAGGATGTGGGCGGCTGTTTCGGGACGAGCAACTTTAAGGCTCAGCTCCGCGCTGCCCACCGTTTCCCCTTGCCAATTTTTCACCACACAACTTGCCATGGTTTCCTCGTCTTTGCGGATGCGGGTCAGCCTTTGCCAGGGATCCCTCCCCTAACGCTTGTTGCCCACCTGCTTGGCAGGGGTGATCTCCAGCAGCCCTCCTTCTACGCCGGGCACGCAGCCCTTGATCACCAACAGATCCCGCTCCGGATCCACCTGCACCAACTGCAATTTGCGGGTGGTGACTCGGCCACCTCCCAGCCGCCCCGCCATGCGCATCCCCGGAAACACGCGGCCTGGGGTTGTACCGGCGCCAATGGAGCCCGGTCGGCGGTGGTTTTTGGAGCCGTGGGACATGGGGCCACGACCGAAGTGGTGGCGCTTTTGATAGCCGGCAAACCCTCGCCCGATGGAGGTACCTGCCACATCCACCAATTGGCCAGGGGAGAACATCTCGACGGTAATTTTCTGCCCCAACTGGTAGGCTTCTGGCTGGTCAACCCGGAACTCCCGCAGGTGGCGCAGCAGCTCTGTCACCCCCGCTTTGGTGAGGTGGCCCCGCTGCGCCCGCGTGAGATGCTTTTCGGCAGTGGGCAAGTAGCCCAACTGAATGGCGTTGTAGCCATCTGTGGCTTGGGTTTTGATCTGGGTCACGGTGCAAGGCCCCGCCTGCACGACAGTGACCGGAATGGCCAGCCCTTCTGGAGAGAAGATCTGGGTCATGCCGACTTTTCTTCCGAGGATGCCAAGTGCCACAAGAACCTCCAATCGAGCCTGCACGACTCGTTTTCATCAACTGAGAGCCAGCTCACTCCGACAATCGGCTAGCCGTTCGCGAAGCGGGCCGTAGGCCAATGGCTCAGTTAGCCGGATGGATAGGCATACAGCAATAGCGTGGCAGCAGGAAGCTCAAGACAAAGCTGAGTCTGCCGGCTGAGGCGAAAGAGCAAGGTAGGGATACCCCGAGGCCAAGTTCAGCGCCGGCAACGCTGAGCCTTTTGCTTAGTTCACCCCCAAAGCTGCACGCCAAACTGCTTTTGTTGAGAGCTGCTCAGACTTACCTGCTAAAGAGGCAGTATCTGGTGTAGCAGCGCGCCGGGTCGCCAAAGCGGATGGACTCAGTTGGCAACGGAAAACAATCATAATGAAGCGAAGGCCCGTTTGTCCAGACTTTTGCTGAGAAAATGGGTTGGTTGGAGAGGCCGGAGAGGGTAAGGGCAGCTCAAGTGGAAGAAAAGAGCCATTGGCGGGGGAAGCCATCTCCCTTCCAAAGTGTGATGGGCTGGGCAGGCAGTGGGCTGACCCAGGCTTGTGTGGATCACTATCGAAGTTTGTTGCAGGCGGGAGCCGATCCGGGCCGGGTCTTATTTTTGGTGCGGAGTCAACGGCAAGCGGATGAGGTGCTGCGGCGCTTGCAGCAGTCCAGTTCGGGCTTGGTGGGGCCGTGGCGGATCGAAACGTTCTTGCAGCGGGTGGGACGCTCGTTGGCCGATCATTGGCCACAGGTGTGTGAGCGTGTCCCCCAGTTGCCACGCTCGTTGGAGCCGATCCCCTTGGCCAAAGATCTCACTCAATTTCTCTGCGAACGAGCCTGCGCTTTGTGCCCTCGGCATGGGGAAGCCTTTGCCGGGGTCGGGCTCAAGGAGTTCCAGATCTGGGATCAGATTAGCAGTGCTGCTTACATTGCGGGGGCTTCGGGTTTGTCGGCAGAAGTGGTGGGATCCCGGCTGGCCAGGGCTTGGCCGGAAGAGGCGGATCCACGGCGGGCAGAGGCTTTGCAGGCAATGGGCTGCTGTGTGGGTCGGCTGTGGGAGGCAGCGCTTCGGTTGGGATCCCTGGATTTTGGCCTGCAAATTCGGCTGTTTGGCGAGCACATCCTGCCGCTGGCGGAGTTTTGGCAAGAGTGGGATCACCTGATTGTGGATCAGGCGGAAGACAGTTGTGCCGTGGCGCTGGAGTTTTACCGGCAGGGGCAATCCCATCTGCAAAGTCAATTTTTCAGCTACACCCTTGGTGGTGGGGTTTCCTTGACCGGGATCCCAGAGGCAGTAGCTGACTTCTTGATGGCAAAAACGCAGGTTCGGTTTCTGGAGGGGAGCCATCGCGCTTCAGCAGGCATGATCCGCTTAGGGGTGCAGATTGCGCGGGTGTTGGATCCCCAGTTTTCTCATCCGCTGCCCGAGCCGCAGGGGGGAGGACTGCCGCTGGTGCAAACGCTGGAGGAAGAGACCCAGTTTGCGGCAGTGGAGGTGATGGTTGCTCAAATTCGCCGGCTTTTGGGGGCCGGGATCCCGGCCCATCGCATTGCTGTTTTGCTGCCCCGTATGGATGTGGGGGTGAGCCTGAGCTTGCAGGAGCAGTTGTCGGAAGTGCCGGTTTTGTCGATTGCCCCCTTCCCGGCGTTGATCCGCTATCCCTTGGTGCGGGCGGTGCTGACGGCAGCAGAATTGGCCCATCCCGAGTGGGGTGCTTTTCCCACTTTGCCGGCTTGGCGGCTGATGTTGAGCTGGGTGCTGGGGCTGGATCCCATCCGGGCAGCTCTGTTGGCCGAAGATACCTGGGATCCGGTGGGGCGTTCTCTGCGTCCCCGAACGGCAGTACGGCAGCCAGAGCGAGTAGGGTTTGCCAACCTGGAGCGCTACCAGCGACTGTTCGATTGGCTGCGCGGCTATCATCCCGGCCCTTCATTGGCCGCTTTCTTCCAGCAGTTTTTTGCCGATCACTTGGCCTCGGTGATTGCTTCCCCTCAGGATCAAGAGCTGCTGCGCGTATTGATGGAAGCGGCACGGCGGTTTCGTCAGGCCTTCCCTGCCGAAGGGGATCCCGCCTTTTTGGCCATGATCCGCTCGGGACAGACCCCCAGCAGCAGCCGCTTCGAGCCCGACTATTCCCGTTACTTGGTAGTTGCAACTCCGGGGGCCTACATCACTCGGGGTTTGGAGGCGGATTACCAATTCTGGTTTGATATCACCAACCCCAGCTGGTCCCGCTCCCTCTGGCATGTGCTCTACAACAGCCGTGTGCTGACGCCGGAATGGGACGGGGAGGTTTTCGATGCGGCGCGGGATTTACAGGCGCGTCAACAGATTTTGGCCCGCACGCTGCTGAACCTCTGTTGCCGCACTCAGAAGGGGCTGTGGCTGGTGCGCTCCAATTTTAATTATCGCGGCGAGGAGAACACCAGTATTCTGGACTACCTGATTTTGAAGGGGTTGAAGGCCATGGCAACCGCCGGCTAAGGGAGAGCCTATCCTGAAAGGGTGCTGGCAACTCAGGCCTCCAAGAAATCGGGGGATGCACTGCAGGAATGGTCAAAGGCAAGGGTTTTAGAAGAGCGGCGCAGCCGCCCCTCTTATTGTGGGGGTAGGAGTCGGCGGCAAAGTGTCTTAATCTTGTTTGAAACAACGATAAAGCAATACAGCAGAGCCTTTCCAAGAAATGGCTGGCCGGGATCCCTCTCAGGCAGGGGTAAGACTGATGACCTTGGGTGGCGCAGAGGGCCGGCGTCTCAAGCCGGCTGGAAACGGCTGTGGGCATTCCCTCTGTCTTCCAACACAGTCGAGTATCGAGTAGAGTGGGGGCGCCTGCTTTGATTTGGATTGGGTTTTATGAATCCAGCTACCCCTCCTGCTGCGCCCTCGTCCCGCCGCTTTCCCCTTCGTCCCGTAGCAATGGTGGCCCTCACTGCCGGCTTCTTGGCGGGGTTAGGAGCGGGGGGCTATGCCTTACTGCAGCGGCTACGGCTGCAGATGCACCGGGATCTGATCTTCTATCGGTACACCGTCTTTTCTGAGTTTGGCTATGGAGGCTCGCCAGCGTTCGATCCCGGCCAAAGTGATCGCTGGTTTCCTCTTACCTATCCGGTGTTGGCCCGCTGGGGGGGATCCGCCGACCCGAGCCGCCGCAGCTACGCCTTCTACACCTTGCAAAGCCATGGCCTGCCCTACAGCCGTTGGTGGTTGGAGGATCGGCTGCGGCAAAATTCGGCTCAGTTTTTCGCCCCAGCAGCTTTGTTCGGGGGCTATGACTACTCAAGCGGGCAGAAGATTGCGCCTCAATACGAGCTGTTTGGGCTGGATCGGCCAGAGTCGGTGCAGCGCCTCACCGAGCTGGCCTTGGCCGGGATCCAAGCCGATAGCCCCGAGTGGAGTTTTAATCTCAACTGGCTCAACAGCTTGCTGACCCAAGAAGAATTTCCCTTGCGAGATCAGGTCTACAGAGCGCTGCTCCCCGCCTTGGAAAGCAGCTCTCCGCAGCGGGCAAAGAAACTCTTGAGCGCCTTGCCCTACGAGGAGGAAAGGATCCCCTCTTGGGCGCTGTCGCAGGTGCAGGCGGTGCGGCAGCGGGTTGCGGGGAATGTTTCTCCATACACTGATGTTTATGGGCGTGCCGGCCAAGTGTTGATCCTAGAACAGCCGACGGTGCAAACGGTGCGCCCTTTGTACGAAGATTTACCGCCCCCATCCCGACACTTTTTTCTGCTGCAGATAGCGGATCCAGAAACTCTCCCCCCTGCCGCTCAGGTGTTGCTGCGCAGCGTGGTGGGCGATGATGCTGACCCGCAGCGGTTTTTGGCGGCGGCTCTTCTCTACTTAAAAGGGGATCCCAGCGGGGAGCCGCTGCTGCAGAAGGCTCTCAACGAGGACTTTGCCTCTCTTCACGGCATCGACGACCACCTGGTTTTGCTGCAGTTGGCAGAAGCTTTTCCCAATTCCCGCTTTACGCAAGCTTGCCGGGAATACGCCCGCATTCGGGGGGGCAGCTATTTTGGCCATTCCCTCTACAACCCCGAGACCGGCGAACCGATCCCGCGGCCTTTCCCCCCGGCAGAGGAAGAGACCCTTTGGCGGACTTGGCTGACCGTCTACCCGAATCATCCCGGTGCCGACGATGCCCTCTTCTGGCTGACACGCACCTTGGAGTGGCAGGGCAAAAGGGAAGAAGCACTGGTCCTTTTGGCCAATTGGCTGGCGGATCCCTTCGGCGATGGAGACATGCGCTACGTCTTGCGCCGCCGCCTGCTTTTGCTCTTAGACAGCGGTGCAACCCCCAGCGAGTTGCAAGCTTTTCTCGACCGCCACGGCGAGCATCCTCTGGCCGCCGCCGTCCGCTATGCTCTGGCGGTTCGCTTCGCCCGCGAACACCGCTACGACCTAGCCCTGCAGCTGACGGAAAATCTGGCTTTGGATGCTGTGTTGGATCGCTACCCCTTGCTGGATGGCGGCTACTGGCTGGACGACTGGGATCCCGTGCCCGCCAGCCGCACCCCTCTGCAACCGAAAATCCAGGCCCAACGAGAACGCTGGCGCCAATTGAGCCGTTGGCAAGCCCAATCCACTCCCCAACAACGCTATCAACTGGCCGCCCACTGGGCCGCTGCCGACGGTTGGCGCAATGGGTACCTGTGGCTGTTTAACCAAACCCGTGCCGGTGGCCTGAGTGGGGATGCTGATGGAAGCGGGCCGCCGCAACCAGCTTCCTCCAGTTCTCTATCGGACTATCAGCGGGCCAATCACCATGCTGTAGCAGCAGAGTTACTCGGCTCTGTGCTTGCGGATCCCACCGCCCCTGCCCATCTTCAGGAAGAAAGCCTGTACCGGCAGGTGCTGATCCTCTACCGCCAGTATACCACCTACCCTCCCGAGGAAACGGCAGCCATCTATCCGCTGCCGGGCTTCCCCCCAGGAGTGACAGAAGATACCAGCTTGTTCGACACGTCACTGCCGGACTACGTGGATCCTGGCAGCCTCAGCTACAGCTACTTTCTGGAAGCCAAAGCCCTGCAGGATGGCTATGCCCGCCAGGCGATCTACGCCGGCAATGAGCTGCTGAACCGCTTCCCCCAGAGCCGCTATGCCGGGGATGTGCTCATGGCTCTGTACGGCCTGACGGGAGATGTCGCCTTCCTAGGACGGCTGCTGACGCAGTTTCCTGATAGCGAGCGCGCTCTGGAGGCAGCGCTTGAGCTGGGGCCCGTCAGCCACTGAGTCTTTAAGCGTACCGCGGCTTTGCAGCTTTATAGCCTCTTCACAGAGCCTTCATGAAAGGCAAATAGGGGTATTCTTGGACGAGAGCTGTCTTGCGAGATCCAGGGAGAAAGGCTTTATCTCCCCTTTGTCTCGGCGGATCTGGACTAGCTTGGGTTGAGTTTCCTTGGGCTGCCATGGGCTGATGGATCCTGCCACCTTTCTGGAGCACTATGGGTTTGAGCTGGAAGGTCAACCCAGCCAGGTTTGGGTGGAGCGCTGGAGCCAGTTGTTCCCGGATCTTTGGATCCCGGCAGCCTTGCTAGAAGCCCTCTACCAGGGGCGGTACAAGGCCGCCTCTGTGGAGCAGCTTCTCCGCCTTTGGCAGCGTCGCGGCTCTCCTCATCTTACCTTTCCCCCAGAAATCGGCCAGTTCCTTTGGCAGGAGCAGCAGGAGCTGATCCGCTCTTTGGCTGCGGCTGCCCTTGCCTGTTCTCCGTTGCCGCCGGTACCCCTCGCAGGATCCCTGTTTTCCCGAGAACCGGCCATATCTCTAAACTTGTTGTTGGAGCAGTTGCAGGAGCTTCCCCCCAAGCTGCGCCGCCTGCTTGCCCAGTCCCCTCCTCCCCAACTCGCCCGTGCTGGTGGGGCAGAGTCCTCAGGGATCCTAGAGCTCCAGCAGACGGTCGTTGACCCTCCAACTCCTGCCGAGCCCCCTTAGGGACAGTCTTGATGGGCTTGCCACTCTCTTTCCTCAGGGATCCTGGCCATGAACTTTCCCCTCGATTGCGACGGCGGTGCGGAGCACATTGCCTCCTTGCCCTGTGGGGTGATCACCGTCAGCGACACGCGCACCCCTGAAACCGATCACAGCGGCCAGTTTATCTGCACAGCCCTC
Source organism: Thermostichus sp. MS-CIW-26 (assembly GCF_054059115.1). Taxonomy (NCBI): domain Bacteria; kingdom Bacillati; phylum Cyanobacteriota; class Cyanophyceae; order Thermostichales; family Thermostichaceae; genus Thermostichus; species Thermostichus sp. MS-CIW-26. The sequence continues at coordinate 88,736 of NZ_JBSSBV010000005.1, read as the reverse complement.
CAGGAGTCCGGCCACCGGGTGGAGAGATATTGCATTCTCCGAGATGAACCGCAGCTCATTCGAGAGCAGGTTCAGGATTGGGCCGGATCCCTGCCGGTGATCTTGTTGAATGGTGGCACAGGCATCGCCCCCCGCGACACCACTTACGACGCCATCGAGGCTCTCCTGGAAAAGACCTTGCCCGGCTTTGGGGAGATCTTCCGCCAGCTCAGCTATGCCCAGATTGGCAGTCGGGCCATCGCCTCTCGGGCCATCGCCGGGATCCACGGAAAGTGCTTGATCTTTTCCATGCCTGGCTCCCCAGCAGCCGTGCAACTGGCTATGCGCAGCCTGATCCTGCCGGAGCTACCCCACCTGGTTAAGCAACTGCACCAGGGCAAGCATTGAGGCAGCAGGCCGTCTTAGTGATCCCCTCTTAGGCCAAGAGGGCAGTCGCCTTGGCAAGAGCCTCCTCCCGCAGCAGAGCGGCTTTATCGGTGCGCTCCCAGGGCAGATCCAGGTGAGTTTGCCCGAAGTGACCATAGACCGCTACATTTTGGTAGAAGCGTCCCCCCCGTTGGCGGGGCAGCTCCCGCAGTTGGAACTGGGCCAAAATGGCTGCCGGCCTCAGATCGAAGTGGCGCTGCACCAGCCGCAACAGCTCTTCGTCGGGGATGCGCCCTGTGCCAAAGGTTTCCACCAAAATGTTGATGGGGCGGGCTACCCCAATGGCGTAGCTCACCTGCACTTCACATTTTTGCGCCAAGCCAGCTGCCACGATGTTCTTGGCCACGTAACGAGCCGCATAGGCAGCGCTGCGATCCACCTTGGTGGGATCCTTGCCGGAGAAGGCCCCGCCCCCATGGCGAGAATAGCCGCCGTAGGTATCGACGATGATCTTGCGTCCGGTCAGGCCCGCATCTCCCTGAGGGCCGCCGATGACAAACTTGCCGGTGGGATTGGTGAGGAAGCGGGTGTGGCTATCCGGCTTGATGGGCAGCTCGGCAAACACCGGCGTGACCACTGCCTCCCAGAGATCGGCGCGGATCCGCTCTTGCACCGCCGCCTCTTCCGTAATGGCGCCAATCGTGGGTGTGTGCTGGGTGGAGATGAGCAGGGTGTGAATGCCCACCGGGCGACCTTCCTCATAGGCCACAGTCACCTGCGTTTTGCCATCCGGGCGCAGATAGGGCAGGGTGCCGTTTTTGCGAACCGTGGCCAACTGGCGGCTGAGGCGGTGGGCCAAGCTAATGGGCAAGGGCATCAACTCGGGAGTTTCATCGCAGGCAAAGCCAAACATCAACCCCTGATCCCCGGCCCCGACCAAGTCGAATTGATCTTCCTGGGAGCCGCGACTTTCCAGGGCCACATTCACCCCTTGGGCAATATCGGGAGATTGCTCATCGAAAGCCACCAACACCGCGCAGCTTTCTGCACAAAACCCATTCTTGGCATCGGTATAGCCAATTTCGGCCACCTTGTCCCGCACCAGACGGGTGAAGTTGACCTGCGCTTGCGAGGTGATCTCCCCGGTCAACAAAACCAGGCCCGTATTGACCACCACCTCGGCGGCCACCCGACTGAGGGGATCCGCCGTCAAGAGGGCATCCACGATGGCATCGGAGATCTGATCGCAGATTTTGTCGGGGTGCCCCTCCGTCACCGACTCCGAGGAAAACAAAAACGACTTGGACAACGAACCTTCTCCTTAAAAGCTAGAACTGAGAACCTGAACAAAAAACAAGGCTCACCCGCTCGTTCATTATCCGTCGGAGAAAGAGCCAACCAGGGATCCCCAGGTGCTCCGCACCAGCCCCAACTCAGCCAGAGGAAAGGCCCAGCAACCAGCAAGCGTTCTGCACCGCTGACGCACCAGCACTGCCGCGAAGGCCTTGCCCCGCTGCCGCGACCAGAGCTATGGGAGCTGCTAAAGGATAAAGTTGCCAGAAAAGTCCCCCGCCAAAGAGGGCTATCCTCTAGAGAAAACTTTATTGCCTTTATCTTTCGGTTACTGACTAACCGCAGGAATTGGCACCGTAGCGGAGGCTTCCGCCGGGTTGCCGCAGCTTCATTGGGCCTGGTCCCTCAGTCTGCTCTGGATAAAGAACGGAACTTGTCCCTATAGTACCCCCAACCTCCGCCCATTTGTCAAAAAAATAAGCTGTGGGCGGCTTCAGCCAAACAGACCCTGCCACCAGTCTGTCCCCTGAGCGGCTTTGAGAAAGAATGCGCCGGCCAAGCCCAGGGGGGAGAGAACGCCGAGAAAGCCAACTGTCCCCAATCCCCAAGCCAAGCGGTGCAGATGCTTTTTGTCGGCAGAATTTGGCGTCGTTTCGGCTGAGATGGCCAACAGGGATCCCAAGGCTGCCAATAGGGATCCCCCCAGACCTGCAAAGTAGCTGGGCGCTAGCCACGGTTGCAACTCGGCGGCAGATACGACTTGGATGCGGGGCAAGACTTGAAAACACCCTATTGCCAGCACTGCCCAGATGAAGCAGTACATTAGCAGGCTATCTCGGAAAGCGGCAGCCGGTTCTCTCATATCCCAGCCGAATGAAACCGGATTAGGATAAAGGCGGTTCACTGTGGGGAACTTGGGTTTGCCCCGACGGTCGCGCCAGTGGTGCAGTTCCCCTCAGCCTGTGTGGCGAATCTCGATTCCTTTTGATTATGGCCCAACCCGCCCTGTCTGGCTGGCCTGCACCGGCTTCCGGATCCCAACCCCTCTCGACAACAGAACTTGAGGACGCTTGCGATAGCGGTGCGGAGTCTTCACCGGGCGCAGAGGCCGACCCAAACTGGCGGCACCGCCAAAGAATGCAAAAACGCCAGCAGCGGCAGCGGCAGCGTCTGTCGGGCATGCGAGATGACAAGGGCTTGATCATCGTACACACCGGGCAGGGCAAGGGAAAGACCACGGCTGCCTTTGGCATGATCTTCCGCGCCCTCGGCCAGGGATTGTCGGTGGGGGTGGTGCAATTTATCAAGGGGGCCTGGGATCCAGGAGAAGCCAAGCTATTGCGGAAATTGGCCGAGCATCCAGAGCTAGGCCTGGGGAAAATAGCTTTTTACGCCATGGGAGAGGGCTTTACCTGGGAAACCCAAGACCGGGAGCGAGACATCGCCCATGCACAGGCGGCCTGGGAAAAGGGGCGGGAGCTGTTCACCAGCGGGGAGTTTCAGTTGGTGCTTCTGGATGAGATCAATGTCGCCCTCAAGTTGGGATATCTCTCGCCGGACAGGGTGTTGGCCGGGCTAGCGGAGAAACCGGAGCGGGTTCACCTGATCTTGACGGGGCGGGGCGCGCCGGCAGCGTTGATCGACCGAGCCGATCTGGTGACGGAGATGACTTTGGTCAAGCATCCCTTCCGTGACCAGGGGATCAAGGCGCAAATCGGCATCGAGTTCTAACCCTTGGGCAGGAAAGATGGCCATTCTGCTGGCGGCGGCAGCAAGCGGCAGCGGCAAAACCACCATCACTCTGGCTCTGTTGGCCGCTCTGAGGCGACGGGGCCTGCGCATCCAACCTTTCAAGGTGGGGCCGGATTACATTGATCCTCTGTTTCACACGGCGGTGAGCGGGATCCCCTGTCGCAATTTGGATCCCTTCTTGACCGACGAGGACTTTGTGCAGCGCTGCTTTCGCCACCATTGCCAGGGCAAGGATGGAGCCATTGTAGAGGGGGTAATGGGCCTCTTCGATGGACGAGCGCCGGGATCCCTGCCCCTCCCCGAGGGCGGAACGGAGCCTTTTTTTGCCAGCAGCGCCCATGTGGCCCGCCTGCTCGGGATCCCTGTGGTGCTGGTGATCGATGGCAGCGGCATGGGAACGACGGTGGCCGCTTTGCTCTACGGCTTGAGCCGCTGGGATCCCCGCCTCTCCATTGCCGGGGTGATCTTCAACCGGGTGGCCTCGGAGCGGCATGGACAAATCTTGCAGCAGGCGGCGGCTGCAGCGGGGATCCCGGTCTTGGGCCAGTTTCCCCGGCGGGAGGATTTGCGGTTGCCCAGCCGACACCTGGGGTTGGTGCCTGTCTCAGAACTGGATCACTTTCCCCGCTGGCAAGCTGCCTGGGCCGAGCTGGCCGAGCAACACGTCAATTGGGATAGCCTATTGCCCCTCATTCGGAGGCTTCCTCCAGCGGTAGGAGAGCTGTGGCCAGGGATCCCCCCTCTCACCGAAAGGACTCCGCCCCGCCGCTGCGAACAGGTACGGGTGGCGGTGGCCCAAGACCACGCCTTTAACTTCTACTACGCCGACAACTTGGATCTGTTGCGGGCCTGTGGAGCCGAGCTGCTGGAGTATTCCCCCCTCCAGGTGGGGCTATGGCCACCGGAGCCCTGCGACGGCGTGCTGCTGGGGGGAGGGTTCCCGGAATTGTTTGCAGCACCTCTATCTGAGAGCATTAACCAACAACCTCCCCCGCCCACCCACCCACCCCTCTACGCCGAGTGCGGCGGACTGATGGTGCTGGGCCAATCCCTTACCGATTTTCAGGGAAAGACCTACCCGATGGCCGGGCTGTTGCCCATCACAGTAGACATGGCCAACCGGCTGTGTTTGGGCTACCGCGAAGCTGCGGTTTTGCGCCCAACCCTGCTGGCCCCAGCCGGGGATCGCCTGCGCGGGCATGAATTTCACCGCTCCCGCAGCACCCCCATCTCCCCCAGCCCAATCTATGGCTGGGGATCCCCCGCCCAGCTTCAACAGGAAGGATGGGCCACCGAGCGTCTTCACGCTTCGTACCTGCATCTGCACTGGGGATCCCGTCCTGATTTGGCCCTGAGATTATTACAGAACTTCTTAAGAATCTCGAAAGGGGATCCCTAAAAAACCGTGCCATCGCTGAGCAGTTGGATGGGGGGAGAAGCATCTGGCCTGAGCTGGGCAGCGATTTGCCGCCCTGCCGTCCAGGTTCCCCCTTGCAGTATTTTCACCAGGGGCAACTCCTGGGCAGAGCAACCCAGTCTTTTCCGGATTAAGGAGGCAACTTGATCCAGCAAAATCACCGTCAGGGCTCGCCACTCCACAATCACCGTCGAATCTGGGGGATGCGGTTGCTGCCCAATCTCCGGCTGCTTGAGCTGGATCACCCCCAAATCCACAAACAGCCCCCCGTTGCGATACTCCGCCAAACCCGTCAGCTCATCCAAACCCCCGATTGGGATCCCCTCCTGCTGCAACGGCTCCAGCAGGGAATAGGTCATCCATTGGGACAACTTGTGAAAAGGCACCCAATGGCTCCCCGGCTCCGTTTGGGGCAGGTGGGGATAGGGCCAGACATCCCCCAGAGGGATCCCGGCCAGCGAGACTCGCCCAGGCCAAATGGAGCTAAACCCCCTCTGAACTGCCTGGAAGACCTGTGCTGCTTTGATCCCACGGCTGGGATCCTCAGGCTGGATGGCGTCCCACAACCGGCCTGGACGAGGAAGATCGTGACCAGATCCAAAGTAATGAGGTTGAGCCCGCAAAGTTTGTGCCAACCTTTGCAGCAGTTGCCAGCGCCCCTCCAGTCCCAGTAAAGGATTTTCCGGCCCCACCTGGAAAGCTGCTGCCAAATCCGCCAAGGTGATCCGCTCCAGGCCCGCCGCATCCACCTGCAGAGGCTGCCGGGGATCGCTGGAAAACCCACCTTGCCAGAACCAGTCGAAACTGGCCAAGGCCAAACCTTCGGAACGACCCACCACCGTCTGACTTTCTGGATCCCAGTACTTCCAGGCAGAGCCTGCGCCTGCGTCCAGCAACACGCTGACGATGGCCAGATCCCACTTGCATCGCAGCCGCTCCAGCGGATCCATGTCTTTAAGTCGATTTTCCAGACGGGTTAGGCGCTCCCCGGATCCCACCTGAAAATGTTGCCAGCGGCTGTGGAAGGGAATTTCCCCGGTGGGATAGTGGGCCCGCATTGTGGTGATCACATAGTCGGCTACGGATCCCAGCCGGTTCAGGTCGAGGCGAAAATGCTCTGATTCACCGGCCAAAACCCTTTCCAATAGCAACCGACAGCGATCCCGAATGGCTTGGGGACTCTGCAAATAAGCCACTCGTTTTTCCAGATCAACAGGTGTCAGCATCAAGCCGTTCCTTCTCAATTGTCCATGCCGAGAATTTTCTCAGCATAATCGGGCGGGAACCCACCTTGATCTGCATTCGTCTGCAAGCCTTGGCCCACTTGACACTCCCGCCGGTCTCTTGTCAAAAGACCGCGTCTTACTTCGCGATCGGTGAGACCCTTGCAAGAGAAAGCTTTGAGGCAACTGTCCTGCTGACACGAGCAGCCCCGAGCCATTTTGAGAAAAGACTGGGCGAGCACTGAGTGAGGATCCCGATAGATAAGAGCATTGACTCGAGGTAAATTTTGATGTCCCTGTTAAGAGAAGTGTTGAATACTACATTTCACTGAGGTAGACCTTGCCTACTCTGTGGCCTTAATCACTTCCTTGAGGGATTGTCGATTGTTATGATAGATGTAAACCTAGCCCTAAGCATAAATTACTAGTTAGGTCATTTGCAGCTAGGCGGAGCCCCACAGAGGCCAATTCATTAGGGAGGAGTGTGATGTTCACACGGTTGGCGGAACAATACCGCAGCTATGTTCAAGATCTGGTGATGAGTTTGCAGGCCCTGGCCATCGTTTTGGAGAAGCGGGGCTACCCAGCCTCTTGCTACACCTGTGGTACGTCTTTCGAGAGTGCCTCGTTTATGGTCAGCTTACGAGAGGGGCACCTGATTCGCTTTTTGGTTTCCGAATGCTCCATTAGCTGGACAGAAATGCGGGATGACCGAGAGCTCATGAAATTGGAAGGAGCAGAGGCAATTCGCCAACTGCAGGAGCTGGCAGAGCTTATCAAAGATGAGCTGTTGGTCGCCGCCACGCCGGCTGAAGCTCTGGTGGCCAGCACCTGATCCTGGCAGGCCCTAGGTCTGCTCAAACCCAAGCCGTAGCCGATTGGACAACTAAGCCTAACCTTCTAGGCCGCTGCTTTGGAGATTTTTCCCCTGTTGAGGAGTAAGGGTGGAATAGGGATCCCCCTCGACAGAGTGGCAGTTGGCTGGCTGCCCATGCCGCTTGTATGGGGATCCCAGATGACCCGCTCTCCCAGCTTGTATCTGGAGTGGTTTGTGGCGGCAAAGCCTCTCTGAGTAAAGTCTGAGTAAGGTGTCACCGCTGCCAGGGATCCCCTGTTGACGGCTTTATCTTATAACTCTGACCCAATACCCCCAAGGGGATTCGAACCCCTGTCGCATCCGTGAAAGGGATGTGTCCTAGGCCTCTAGACGATGGGGGCGCTCTCCGACAAGGCGATCCTAATCCTAAAGAAGGATAAGTAAGCTTGTCAACCTTTTAATCTGCATCCCCAGACCCACGCCCTGCCAAGTTCAGAATCAAGATCCCCAGCAAAGCCAGGCTCAGCAGGCTGGCAATCACAATCGGTTCATCTGGGATCACGTCCATCTTGGCTTCACCTCACCACATCACAAAGAGCCACACCTCAGACCCGTTCCACATCCCAGAAGAAGAGGGATCCCGCTATAACCACCCCGTCTCCTTGCTGCTCTGGCTGACTCACACCCCGTCGAGCCCCGTACGGAGCCAGGCCGGTGAGCCGTCCTAAGCAAAGCATCCATCCAGTGGCTTAGACTACACTAGTAAGGACTGACCCATCGTTTGGACTGGCATGATTCCCACCGTTATTGAGCAATCTGCGCGAGGCGAGCGCGCCTTTGACATTTACTCGCGTCTCTTGCGGGATCGGATCATTTTCTTGGGCACCCAGGTGGACGACGACATTGCTAACCTGATTGTGGCCCAGATGCTCTACTTGGAGTCCGAAGACCCTGAAAAAGACATCTACCTCTACATCAACTCCCCCGGCGGCTCTGTCTATGCCGGCATGGCCATTTACGACACCATGCAGCACATTCAGCCGGATGTCTCCACCATCTGCATTGGTTTGGCTGCCAGCATGGGAGCCTTTCTGCTGGCAGGGGGCACCAAAGGCAAGCGCATTGCCCTTCCCCACGCCCGCATCATGATCCACCAACCCCTTGGTGGAGCTCAGGGGCCAGCTACCGATATTGAAATTCAGGCCAAAGAGATCCTCTTCATCAAAAACAGCCTCAATAGCTTGCTGGCCTACCACACCGGTCAACCTCTAGAGCGCATCGAACGAGATACCGACCGCGACAACTTCATGACCCCAGAACAAGCCAAAGAGTACGGCCTCATCGACCAAGTGATCAGCAAGAGACCCCAGCCAACCCTGGCAGCCGTTTCTTGACCCTCCAGATCCTGTGGGTGGACTTGCTCCGCTCCCTCAAAGAAGGGAGCTTTTGGTTTTGGCCAGGGATCCCACCCAAAGGATATTAAGAAAGCCAAAGAAATCTGTATTCTCAGCGGGAAGCAGGGGGCCTCACTTTAATTAAACTAATCAAACTCATAAAGAAAGTAATGATCAGCCCATTATTGCGGATGGTAGCTTAGGATTAAACCAATATAGAGTTGTGTTTGCCGAGATTCTAGCTTAGGCACTGTATAAATTCCTTTCCACTGGGTTTGCAAATCCAGGGAGTCGAAGCTAGTGATTGAAGGCGCTCGAAAAGAAGGGTTTAGGGCTTCCATCCGCCGGGATGAAGAGTGTCTTAAAGCCCAACTTTGGCCTCATGGTTGTGGGGCGGTCTTATTCACGGAAACTCGGCGGTCTCGAGTTTTGGCCCTGAGTTTTTCCTCTTGGTTGCATCCGTGAAGGGCATTTTCTGGTTCTGTAATTCGTTCAGAGGGAGATCAACGTGGCCTATTCAGCAACCCAATCCAAAAGCGGCTATCAAGCCGGTGTGAAGGATTACCGACTCACCTATTACACTCCCGACTACACACCCAAGGATACCGATGTCTTGGCCTGTTTCCGAGTTACCCCTCAACCGGGCGTTCCTCCCGAAGAGGCGGGGGCAGCCGTGGCGGCTGAGTCTTCGACGGGCACCTGGACAACGGTATGGACCGATTTGCTGACCGACTTGGATCGGTACAAGGGCCGCTGCTATGACATCGAGCCGGTTCCCGGCGAAGACAACCAGTACTTCTGCTTCGTCGCCTATCCGCTGGATCTGTTTGAGGAAGGCTCGGTGACCAACATGCTCACCTCGATTGTGGGCAACGTTTTTGGCTTTAAGGCCCTAAAGGCGCTGCGGCTGGAAGATGTGCGGATCCCGGTGGCCTACCTGAAAACCTTCCAGGGCCCTCCCCACGGCATTCAGGTGGAGCGGGACAAATTGAATAAGTATGGCCGTCCGCTGCTGGGCTGCACCATCAAGCCCAAGTTGGGCCTTTCTGCCAAAAACTATGGGCGGGCCGTGTATGAAGCTCTGCGGGGCGGCTTGGACTTCACCAAAGATGACGAAAACATCAACTCCCAGCCCTTCCAGCGCTGGCGGGATCGCTATCTGTTCGTGATGGAGGCTGTCCACAAGGCCCAAGCGGAAACCGGCGAGATCAAGGGCCACTATTTGAACGTGACGGCGCCCACCTGCGAAGAGATGTTCAAGCGGGCCGAGTTTGCCAAGGAGTTGGGCGCTCCCATCATCATGCACGACTACTTGACAGCTGGCTTCACTGCCAACACCAGCTTGGCCAAGTGGTGCCGGGATAACGGCATTCTGCTGCACATCCACCGGGCCATGCACGCGGTGATCGACCGGCAGAAGAACCATGGCATCCACTTCCGGGTGTTGGCCAAGTGTTTGCGCATGTCCGGTGGCGACCACCTGCACTCCGGTACGGTGGTGGGCAAGCTGGAAGGCGACCGCGCCATTACGATGGGCTTTGTGGATCTCATGCGGGAAAACTACGTAGAGGCCGATCGCTCCCGCGGCATTTTCTTCACCCAAGATTGGGCTTCCATGCCAGGGGTGATGCCGGTGGCTTCCGGTGGGATCCACGTTTGGCACATGCCGGCGCTGGTGGAAATCTTCGGCGACGACTCGGTGCTGCAGTTTGGCGGCGGAACCTTGGGACACCCCTGGGGCAACGCGCCGGGCGCAACTGCCAACCGGGTGGCCTTGGAAGCGTGTATCCAAGCTCGTAACGAAGGTCGAGATCTGGCCCGCGAAGGCAACGACATTATCCGGGAAGCAGCCAAGTGGTCGCCAGAGCTGGCGGCTGCCTGCGAGCTGTGGAAGGAAATCAAGTTCGAGTTCAAGGCCGTCGACACCCTCTAGAGATCTGCTGGGGGCAGGGGATCCCCACGGCTCTCTTGCCCTACTGGCTCCCTCCCTGGATCGGCAATGGATCTGAAACAGATCGCCAAAGACACCGCCAAGACCTTGATCAGCTACCTGACTTATCAGGCGATGCGCACGGTGCTGGCTCAACTGAGCGAAACAGATCCCCCCAGGGCTCTTTGGCTACAGCAGTTCTCCGCTCGGCAAAACCTTCAGGATGGAGAAGCCTACCTGCGGGCTTTGCTGGCTGAGCGTCCTGAGTTGGCCTATCGCATCATGACCGTTCGTGAACACATTGCTGCGGAGGTGGTCGATTACCTGCCGGAAATGGCCAAAGCCGGCATCCAGCAAGCCAACATGGAGCACCGCCGCAATCACCTAGAACGGATCACCTCAGCAACAGGATCCCTACCCGTTACCCACCCGGAAGCGGGATCCCCCCCACAAAACCCTAGACCCGAAACGGAGTGATACCCATCATGCAAACCTTACCAAAAGAGCGCCGCTACGAAACCCTCTCCTATCTGCCGCCGCTGACGGATCTGCAGATCATCAAGCAGGTGCAGTACATCTTGGATCAGGGCTATATCCCTGCCATAGAGTTCAACGAATCGTCTGAACCGACGGTTCGCTATTGGACGCTGTGGAAGCTGCCCCTGTTCAGCGCCACTTCTCCCCAGGAGGTGCTCAGCGAAGTGCAGGCTTGCCGCAGCGCCTACCCCAACTGTTTCATTCGCGTGGTGGGGTTCGACAACATTAAGCAGTGCCAAGTGCTCAGCTTCCTGGTCTATAAGCCCAGCGGCCTGCGCTAAGGGAGCTCTGGTCAGCGAAAGGGGAGAGCTTCTCCCCTTTTGGTCAAGCCTCCTGGCTTGACTTCTTTGTATGGCCGTTCTCGGTGGCACGGCAATAGAGACCGTGGTTCGGTAATGGTCATGTACAACGTTGCCGTCAACGGGCAACCGGGGTTGGGAACCAGCCTCGTTGGTCTCGGATGTTGCAGCACTCCTTCAGAGACCTGCGGGTCTATGAAGCAACTGGGACAGAGGAAGGGACAAAAACCTCACTGTTAAGGGGATGGGGCACTAGAAACCCCATCTGCCTATACGGTGGGGTAGTTCATGGTGACCCTATTTCTAGGATCCGATGCCCATAAGGGATCCCAGCCCTACCGCCAGAAGAGCGGCCAGGGTTGTTTGAATACTGTTTACAACTTCGTTGGTCATCCAGGCCAAACGGGGTTGTAACACCACTCCCATCCAGCTTTCCGCCAGGGTGGCCAGGATCCCGGCCAGCCAGCAGATGCCCAACCAAAATGGGCTTTCCCCCACCCACTCCCCGCCAATCCCCCAGGCCAACCCGGCCATCCCTGCCGCTGCCGCCACCCCCGCCAGGGATCCCTCTCGGCTGATGGCTCCTTCTGTGCCCGCCGGCACGGACTGGAAGGTGGTGATCAAAAAGGTCTTGCGGCCATAGGCTTTCCCCACCTCGCTGCTGACGGTATCGGCCAATTTCGCTGCAAAGCTGGCGCTGTATCCCAACCACCACAGGGGATGCGGGAAGAAAGCGTATCCTAGCGCACATACTGCCCCGGTTAAAGCGGATCCCCAGACGTTCTCCGGCCCTCGCGCCCCCTCTCGCTTTTCGGCGATCCCCTGCGCCTGCTTGCGCCGGATCCCCAGTTTGGTTACGGCTGTTCCCACTAAAAAATAGGCAGCTACCACCGCGTAGCCCCGCCCCCCCAGCCCCCCCCACACCAGCAGGCCCAGCAGGCCCGCGTGGATGACCCCTGCTCGCGTCAAAGCCTTCTGAGGGCTCAGCAGACCCAGCACCACCAGAGCCAGGTTGAGCCAGAGTGCCACCCCCCACTGACTCAGAAGCCACGCTTGCCACATATACCCTTAAACTTTAGCCACAGCAATTTGGCCAGATAATTCTCAGCACAAGCACCAATATAGCAATTCGTGTTAAATCGTAAAAAAATCTTTTATCGACTAAATGCCTCTCCCTGTAAACGTGCCGGTCAAATCTCCCACCACCCTCCTATTCCTCTTAGAAGGAATCAGCACCCGGCCTTCCCTTGTCTATCCTCTCCCTGAATTCCTGAGAATCTTATCCCCTATCACCTTCGTATGCTCTTCTTGCCAACTCTCTGGTAATGCCTCTGCTTGGGTAATATCCTGCTTTGCCCTGCTGTGATTCTAAACACTAACGGCTTCCCCAAACCATCCACACTCACATGGATCTGAGTGCTGTATCCACCTCGACTCCTCCCCAAAGCTTGCTCCCCTTTTTTTGCGGCTGCCCAGGGGTGAGCACGAACGACAGTTGAGTCAAGGATAAGATGCTCTAAGTCAGGGTCTTTCCCAAACTCCCAAGCAACTCCAGCGATGGAATCTCTGGTGTACCATTTTCCATATCTTTTTGGGAGGTAGCGCCACGGGGATCCAGAGCGAGCTATTACAGCAGGCCTTGGATAAACTGTTTGCATCCTGCCTCTTTGCCGATGTGGATCTGGATTCTGTTTTCAGGAAAGCTATAATTTTTTGCTATTTTATTTGCTGTGATCTGCAGCAAGATAACTCATCAGACCTTACCCAAAAACTGTCCTTATCATAACTAAATGCAAAAAACCTAACGACTACACCTTTTGCCGTTCAACTGGGATCTTCAGCCAACGGCTTAGTTCCGAGGCCAACCACTCCAGCTCTGGCTCCTGCAAAGGGATCCCCGCTCCCAACTCGTATTTGCGGTTGCCCGCCCAGATGTTCAACTGTGGGCTTTGGCGTGGGATCAGCTCTAGCCGGTCAATATCCCATCGCCGACTGGGGGGAACATTGCCAAACCTCAGGCCAAACACCTCGTGAGCCAGGCGAATGTATTTTGTGTCGATCCGCAGGTGGACTTTGCCGAATAGACCGTAGAGGATCACGCCCACCATCCCCAACCCCACCGTCCAGAAGGGCAGGATGAATAGGCCAAACACCAGATTGGCCGGAAAAGGCGCAAACCCAACCGATATGATCGTGAAAAAGGTGATGAAGGAGTTCCAAGCGATGGCGAAAGGCAGCAACACCAAAACACCGATTTGCCGGGCCGGGATCACCACCTGAAAGGTCTGTTCAGACTTGTGCAGTTGAATCCGGCTGCCTGCTGGCTGTCGAGTAGGGACTGCTGCTGCGTCTGAGGGAATCAAGGCGGGACGACGATCCAAATGCTCCAGCGCCTCCAGGGCCTGCCGGGCGGAAGTAGGGCGATCCGCCACCACAGGTTCCGTCATCCACCGCAGCCAGTCGCGAAAGGGCGGGATCAGGTGCACCGCTTGCTCGAACACAATCCGGGCTCCCTCCTGGGGCAGATCCGCCGGGTGTTGGCCGGTGAGCAGGTGAATCAGGGTGGCACCCAGGCTGTAGAGGTCGGAAGCGGGCACGGTTCTGCCGCCAAATTGCTCCAGGGGCATGTAGCCGTAGCTTCCCACCACAGTGTAGGATCCCTGCTCCCGGGGGGCAGCCGCCTGAACCGAACCAAAGTCCACCAGATACACCTGCTGGTCGGATCCCAAGAGAATGTTGCTGGGCTTGAGATCCCGGTGGATGACCGGCGGATGGAGTTCGTGGAGGTAGATGAGGATGCGTAGCAGCTTCTGCGCCAAGTCGCGCACCTCCGGCTCAGCAAAACGCCGCCCTTGCTCCATCCACTCCTGCAGCGAGGGGGCGTCGATGTAGGTTTGCACCAGGGCTAGGCCCCGTCCTCCCTCTAGGCTGATCTCGAAGTGGTCGCGGTATTCAGGAATGGCCGGATGGGAGAGGGTCTGCAGGATCTGGGCTTCCCGCTCGAACAGCTTCAGGTCGGCCCAATCGAAGTCTGGCCCGAAGAGCAGCAGCTTGATCACCACCTGTTCCGAGGTGAGCAAATCCTGAGCCAGGTAGGTGTGTCTGCCGCTGCGCTTGCTCAATCGCCGCTCTGGTCGATAGCGCTGGTGCCAAATTGGACGCTCTGGAGTCATACCCCCTCCTCAGGTCTGCCCCTGCTGGTTGCTTCAGCTTTAGCTTATCCTTGTCCCTTTCGGATCCCTGCCGCCGCGCCCCTCAAAAACCGACTAGAGTGAGTGAAGAGATGTAAAGTAAGCTCTCAGGTTGTATGGCCTCGCACCTGAAGATTCAAAAAATCCTCTATGTGCGGCTGCCCTGCAACCCCATTTTTCCCATTGGGGTGGTTTATTTGGCCGATCATGTCCACAAGCTGTTCCCCCAAGTTGAGCAGCGCATCTTCGATATGGGCACCTTCCCGCCCTTGGATTTTCGCCGCCGCATGCTGGAGCAAATCGATCAGTTTCAGCCGGATTTGCTGGTTTTCTCTTGGCGAGATATTCAAGTCTATGCGCCGGTGAACGGGCGGGCCGGCAACCTGTTGCAACACTCTTTTGAGTTTTTCTACGCCCGCAACCCCCTGAAAAAATTGCGGGGATCCCTGAATAGCCTCAGGCTGGTGCTGGCCTACTATGGCGAGATTTGGCGCAACACCCGGCTGGTCTGGCAGGGGATCCGCAGAGCCAGGCGCTACAAACCTCACGCTGAAGCGGTGTTGGGGGGTGGGGCAGTCAGCGTCTTCTACGAACAATTGGGCCGCTATCTGCCCAAAGGCACCATCATCTCGGTAGGGGAGGGGGAAACCCTGCTGGAAAAAGTCATCCAAGGGCAAAGCCTAGCCACAGAGCGCTGCTATCGGGCCAAGCTGGAGCAACCTCGCCCAGGTTTGATCCACGAGCCGCCCCAACCTCTGCAAAAAACCGCCTGTGATTACACCTACATCACCGCCATTTGGCCGGAAATTGACTACTACCTAGAAGGGGGCGATTTTTACATTGGGGTACAAACCAAACGCGGCTGCCCCCACAACTGCTGCTACTGCATCTACACCGTCATCGAAGGCAAGCAGGTGCGCCTCAACCCTGTGGATGAGGTGATCCGAGAAATGATGCAGTTGTACGAGCGAGGAGTGCGAAACTTTTGGTTTACTGACGCCCAGTTTATCCCTGCCCGCCGCTACATTGAGGATGCGGAGGAATTGCTGCAGAAAATCCTTGATGCCGGCATGACCGATATCCGCTGGGCTGCCTATATTCGGGCCGACAACCTCACCCCAAAGCTGGCCGAGCTCATGGTGAAAACTGGCATGAGCTACTTCGAGATCGGCATCACCAGCGGATCCCAGGAGCTGGTGCGCAAAATGCGCATGGGCTATAACCTGCGCACGGTACTGGAGAGTTGCCGCTACCTCAAACAGGCAGGATTTAACGACCTGGTTTCGGTCAATTACTCCTTTAATGTTATCGACGAGCGACCGGAAACCATTCGGCAAACAGTACGGTACCATCGCGAGCTGGAAGCCATCTTTGGTCGCGACAAAGTTGAGCCGGCCATCTTCTTCATCGGCCTGCAACCCCACACCCACCTGGAAGATTTTGCCCGCAAAATCGGTGTTATCGACGACCGCTTTAACCCCATGCACATGACTCCTTGGACGGCGCGCAAACTGCTCTGGAACCCAGAACCCCTGGGATCCTTTTTTGGGGAAGTGTGTCTGGAAGCCTGGGATCGCAACCCCCATGATTTTGGCCGCGAGGTGATGGATATCCTGGAGCGTCGTCTTGGCCTGGCAGAGTTGGAAGAAGCCCTGAGCGCGCCTCTAACAGGGGTTTACGTGTCTTAGCTCTTGGGCCAGCAGCCTCGCTGAACCGGGCAGGATATGCTGGTCCGAAAGGAGGGATCCCTGTTGGGGTAAGGTGGCTGGCCTTCGAAGGCAGCCGGTTCTCCCTCTGTTCTGCAACCAACTGCTCCCATGCCTACTCTGCCTGCTTCCCCCACCTACTACCAACAGCTGGGGCTTTCTCCCCAAGCCAGCCTGGAGGAGATCAAAGCTGCCTACCGCCAGCGGGCACGCGAACTGCACCCGGATCGGTTGCCTGCCGATATCCCCGCAGGGTTGCGGCAGTTGGCCCAGCGGGAGTTCCTCCAGCTACAACACGCCTACCGAGTTCTCAGCGATAGCCAGCAGCGTCGGGCTTACGATCTCAGCCTCATGTCCAAACCCTTGCCTCCTCATGCGCCGGTGCAGGTGGTGCTTGAGCCGACTGCGACCTCTGTCAGTTGGCTCGCCCTCTTGAGTGCTGGACTGATAGGGGCTGCTCTGTGTTTGGCGGGCTTGGCCCTTTGGAATGCCCTCAACCCGGCCCAAGACTTGGACGCAGCCGGCAGAGTGGCCCTCCAGGCTCCTGCCAACCCGGATCCCTCTCCCTCGCCCAGGCCAGACTCCGGATGGGATGGGGATCTGCCCGCAACCTCTTCAGAGACGATGACCTCGGCCCCGGCTAGTCTTTCTGAAGCCACCTCTCCACCTTCTTCTGAGCAGATTGACCGCTTTGCCCGCACCCTCCTGGCGGTGCAACCTCTTCTGGAGAGCACCCAAAATCGCCTCCAACAGGCCAACAGCAGCGAGGAACGTCGGCAAATCGAACAACAGTTTGAGGCTGCTGCTGCCGAGATCATCGTCGCCCATCAACTGACCCCAGAGGACTATCAGCGCATCTCCGCCAGCGCCCAATTGGATCCGCAGGTGGCAGCCGCCATCACCGCAGCTGTGCGCCGTTGGAGGTCTCCGTCGCGCTAGCGGGACAGGGCCCTTGCGGCCAGCCGTGGAGAAAACACCTCGTAGATGACGGTCAAAGGCTGGCCCCTGTGCAACAAAAGATAATGCCTAGCCCAGAAGGGACCGGGACACTGCAGCAGCCGGGCAACCGGGTCTGCCTCGCCGTGGTAAAGGCCGCGCAGCTCGCGAAAGGTCTCCAGTTTTTCTTGGATCAGATTTTGGCCAATGGGCCGATCGGGATGGGGCAAGTATTGAACCAGATGTTCGGAGTTCCACCAAGAGGTGGCATAGAGCAAGGGCTGTTGAGAGGTTACTCCGCACAGCCAAACCCGCCGCCGCATCAAAGGGGATCCCAGCCGCCCCAAATCTCTGGCCAGCTGTTGCATGGACTTGGGGGCAGTGCCCTGCTCTGCCTGTAAATCAACCCGGCCCGTGTCCAGCAGATGAGCCTGAATCGGCTCTTGGATCAAGGCAGCAAGATTACGGGTGGTAAAGCCATCCCCCAAAAGCAGCAAGCGCAGCACGGGATCCACCTGCACCAGCTCAGGCTGTACCGGGTCTGGCTCCCCCTGCCAATGCAGCTGTAGAGGCCACCAATCGCCTTGGCCAGAGGAGACATTGCCCAAAGAGCCATCTGCAGAACGGAGAGCAGCGCTCCAAGGGGATCCGGCAGCGTCGGCATGGCAGGTGAGGGGAGAAGGGGAAAGTTCCAAGGCAGCGGTTCAGTTGTTAAGTTCTGTATCGCCCCTAGTCTAACCCACCCACCGTCTCTGCTCCGAGGACTTTCGTGACATACTCCGGCACTCATGCTGATGCACAGAGGGCGGGGCTTCCCGGCGGTCTAGCTAACTCGTGCCTGGCTGAACGAGCAGTCGTACCACCCAGGGGACGACCACGACGACACTGATCAGGCGTGCCAAGTGCATGACCACCACTGTGCTGGTTTGGGCTCCCATGTCCAGGGCTATCAGGCTCATGTCGGAAATGCCTCCTGGAGCTGTGCCCAAGATGGCGGTTAAGCGCTCGATCCCCAGCCAACGGGAGATCAGGTACCCCGACAAGACCCCCGTGCCCACCGCAATCACTGTACAGAGCAGGGCTGGTCGCCACAGATCTTTCAGGGCCAGAAGCGTATCGGCAGTGAGCTTAGTACCCAAAAGAATGCCCAACACCACCTGCATGGCAAAACGGATCCCAGCTGGGGGAGCGGGAATTGGGATCGCTCCCCAGACATTCACCAAACCCACCGCCACCATGGAGCCCACCAGTGCTCCCGCCGGAAGCCTCAGCTTGACCCCGATCAGGGCGCCAGCCAGCCCGATCAACACCGTCCAGAGATAGCTCATCATTTGGGCTTGGCTTTGAGAAAAGAGGAACGCCGTGAGTCCGGGCTTGGCCCAACCCCTCTACGGCACTGGGCACAGACGCCGTAGAAGTCAAGCACATGGTACTCGATCGCAAATTGGTATCGGCTGGAAAGCTGTGCCTCCAAATCTTCCACCGGACAATCGGGCAAAGGCACCACCCGCCGACATTCGGTGCAGATCAGGTGGTGGCGGTTGTGGCCATTGCTGGGCAGAACCTGGTAGTAGGTCTGCTGGTCTCCCAAGTTGACCGCTTGCAGCTTGCCCTCATTGCGCAGAGCATCCAAAACTCGATAAACCGTGGCCAGACCGACGGTGTGGTTGGCATTGCGCAACTCCAGAAAGATCTCTTGCGCCGAAAGGGGCTGCGACTGCTGCTCTAGCACCTCCAGAATCAATTTCTGGTTGCGGGTCTGGCGGGAAGAAGACATGATCCCTTCGTGTAGGTCGTTCTTGGGGGTCAACGCTCAGCGTCTGCCTCAGCTTTCATGCGCTCTAGGGTCTGGTGCATCTGGTCAAACATTTGGGTCAGGGAGAGCCCAAACCCCCCAAGCTGAGTTTGCAGTTGTTTGATGGTCATTTGAGCCATAAAGTCGTCGGAGAGTTCCAGCCGCTTCATGAAAATGCGCTGGCGCTCCAGCAACTCCTCCATCTGTTCGATGAAGATTTTTTTGCCTTCCCGGTCGAATTGGCCGTACCGTTGACCAAGCTGCATCAGGTTTTGGAAATCCTGAAACAGTTGCTTGGCTTCCTCTTGGACGATCTCAGAGTCGAAGAAGCTCATGGCCTTCCGTTTGCCCTGAATAAACTGCATTGGGTATACCCATCCTATCCGAATCCGATTGCCTCAGCAGGAGGCAACCCCTCCTGCGAGTACGGGATCCCGCCCTTCTGGCTCAGGATAGACTCTGGCTTGTTTGCCTCGGTGTCCGGTATGCTTCCGTTTCCTTGCGTTAAGGCTTACACTCAGCCGGCTGTGGCCCGGCGGTGGTGCGAACGGGTGCAGGGATCCCGACCTCTGTTTCTGGCCTGCTTGGGGTTTACCGAAACGGCTCTTGTTCCGGGCATTTCGGCTGCCGGCGCTACCCCCTCCTTGCGTCGCTACACAGCTCTTGCCGATGGGGAAGTGTTGCTGGCGGGCCATTCTCACCGCTTGCCCACCTCTCCGGATGGCTATCCTTCCCCAGTGGTGATCAGCTGCGCCATCCTGAGGGAGTTGGGGATCCCGTGCCGAGTGTTCGATTGTGGCTTGCCGGAACCTTTGCCGGGGGCAGAAACGGTGAGCTCTGGGGGGGTAGCCCGCTGCTTGAGCACAGGACAGGCTCTGTCTGTGGAGCAGGTGGGATCCCTTTGGCAAGAAGGGTACGACCGCGGATCCCGGCTGGAGCAAGGCTACTGTGTGATTGGGGAGTGTGTGGCAGGGGGCACCACCACGGCGCTGGCGGTGTTGTTGGGACTGGGGTGGGCAGCAGAGGGCATGGTAAACAGCAGCCACCCGGTCTGCAACCACGCCCAAAAGCTGGCCTTGGCCCGGCAGGGATTGGCCCGTCTGCCGGTGGGAGCTTCTGCTGCCGAGGTGGTGGCCGCAGTGGGGGATCCCATGCAGCCCTTTGTGGCCGGGTTGGCGATGGGCGCAGCGCAGCGGGGAGCGGTGCTGCTGGCAGGGGGAACCCAAATGTTGGCGGTGCTGGCCTTGATGCAGCGCTGGGGGGAAGAGCAGGGGATCCCTTGGCCCCCAGAGAACGTGGTTGTGGGAACCACCCGCTGGGTGGCAGAGGATCCCTCGGGCAATACGGTGGCCTTGGCAGAGTTGTTGGGGGTTGCTCCCCTTTTGGCCACCCAACTGAGCTTTGCCAATAGCCGCTATTTGCCTCTACAGGCTTACGAGCGGGGCTATGTCAAGGAAGGGGTGGGGGCGGGTGGGCTGGCCATTGCCAGCAGCCTTTACGCCGGTTGGGGCCAAGCGGAGCTGCTGGCAGCAGTTGAGCGCAGCTACGAACGCCTGGTGCTTCAGGCCGGCTCCAAGGGGGCCATGGTCAACCCCTCCCGCAGCAATTGCTGATGGTAGAGCTCCGCCTGTTCTTGAGGGCCGACCCAAACAACTGCTTGCCCTTCGGCATCCACCTGCACGGTCAGTTGCCGCGCTAGGGGCAAAGTCATGCCGGGGATGTATTTCAGCAGACATTCCGTAACGTGCTGAAAGGTATTGAAATCGTCATCCAAGACGATCACCTTGAAGTGGGGGTAGGGCTGGCGAACCTGGGTTCTCGAGGGCGAGAACTGCTGAGCAGGTCGAGTTGGAGCTTCCGTAGTCATAGCAGAAGAGATCGACACAACTACCGAGTAACTTGGGTCTCTCAGGGGTGAGAAACCGGTCGCTTCTGATGATCTATCTCTATCTAGTTTCTAGTCTAATTGGCATCTTGTTGGCAGCTTGTGTCTGTATTCGGATCCCTTGTCGGTCGTTGGCGTCAGCGATAGAGCATGGTTCCTCTAAAGCTCTTCCCGCAGCGGGCGGCGGGGCTTTTGCCCGCCGAAGTGGCGCTCGAAATACAGGGCAGTGGCCCGGCGTAGAATCCCGGCTTGGGCAAGGGCCTGACACAGGGATCCCCCTGGCGGCAGGTGCTTCTGGATCTGTTCGATTTGGGTGGCACTGACCAATCCAGAAGCCTTGAGGTAGTCGGCCACGTGGCGTCCCCCTGCCAGTTGAACAGAGTAGCCCCCTTCGCTGAAAAATTTGACGGTCTCCGGCTTGAGGCCGCTGTGGTGGGCCAGCACATCCGTGAAGGTGCCCCCTTCCTTTTCCCAAGCGTGAATGACGGTTTCGATGCCGGCATTGTCGATTAGGCCAGCCGCCCGCAATTGGGTCAACACCCGCTGTACCCAGGGGGTAGCTCGCTGCAAGGCTTCCAAGTCCTCTTCCCCCAAATATTGCTGCGGGGGCAATTCGCTTTCTGGGGCACTCAGCTCGGCTGCCCAGTCGGCTACGGTCAGGGTCTTGAGATCCTCTGCCTCTGGCCGGGCTTTCTCCGAAGCTGGGGTCGGTGCAGCTGCAGGTGGGGAAGTTCGTCGGGCTTCGGCTAGCGCTGCAGCTAGGGCACGGTTTTCCACTTGAGCCGCTTGCAGTTGGGCCTGGAGCTGGCTCACTTGGGCTTGGGCTTCCTGCAAGCGATCTTGAGTTTCTCGCAGTTGGGCTTGGGTTTCTTGGAGCTGCACCTGCAAGCGGTGGGTGGCCTCGGCAGCTTCTTGGCGAACGTGGGCTAGGTCGGCAGTTAAGCGCTGTTTCGTGGACTGGGCCAGTTGGAGTTGATGTTGGTGCTCCTGCAGCGATTGGTTCAGGGCGGCCACTTGGGCTTCCATTTGCTGCAGAGTATGACGCAGGTGGGTTTGCTCTTGGAGCTGCTGTGCCTGATCCTGCTGTATCTTCTGCTGCTCCTGCAGTTGGGATCCCAGCTCTTGCAGCTTGTGTTTGGCTTGAGATTGCCATTCTGTCAGCTCGTGGCAGCGGCGACGTAGGATTTCCAGCTCTGCTTGGGCGGCTTGCAGTTGCGCGGATCCCTGAGCTTGCTGAGCTTGGAGTTGCTCCTCCAGTTCCCGAATGCGCTGCTGGGCAGCCTTTTGTTGTTCAGTGCCCTGCTGGATTTGGGCTTCCAATTGGGCAATGCGCTGCTGCTGCTCCTGCTGGCGGGCTTGATAGTCGGCGACCTGCCGCAGCGATTGTTCGACCAGGAGCTGTTGCTGCTGCCGCTGTTGCTCCAGTTGCGCTTCTAAGGTGGCAATTTGCTCTTGGTAGCGCTCCAGCTGGGCTTTGTATTGCTGGGTAACTCTGTAGGTCTCTTGGGCTACCTGTAGAGGGGAGACATAAAGAGGGGGCTGATCGGGAATGGTGGACCACTGCTCCACCATCACCTCCCAACTGTTGGCAGCTCCTTTCTGGCGCCGCAGCCGCTGCTGCTTGTCCAAGGCCCATTCCAACCAGTGGGGTTGTACCCAGCCCTGCTGCACCAAGATCTCCCCCAGCTTGCGCTCCGGGTGCTGCCGCTGCTGAATCAGGGCCTGATGGATGTGCTCCAGCTCCAGATACCCATGCAGCATCAAGATCTCGCCGATGCGCACCAATTCGACCGGAATCAATGGGTAGAGATCTCGGGGGGCAACCCAGCCGTGCTGCATACACAGCTCCCCCAACATCAAGGGGTTGTCGGCCTTTTCCCACATGGCCTGAGCCAGTTGGGCGGGGGTGAGCAGTCCTGCTCGGTTGAGGGCTTCTCCCAAGCGGATCTCAAACTTTTCCTGCTCGATGGCGGTTGGGGTGGGGCTGGTCGGCGGATTCATTGGGCCTCTCGGACGGGAAGAGTAAGCTCTGCTACAACTATCGTAGTGGAAAATCCTTAGAGAAGTAGCATGCTGCAACCGAAACGCATTTTGTCAAGCCGAGGATCCACGGATTTTGCCGGAAGGTCGCTTTTTAAGTCCTAAGAGGGGCGCTGTTCTTGGCTTTGGGCAAACTGTTGCAGCCGCCGCAGCATCAGCAATTGTCCCAAGCCCAAGGGCAGGAGAGAGACGGCCTCTACCCGCAACTGCACCCAGCCGTTCCCCCACAGCCAGTCACAGTAGCCATCGGCTCCTCCCCACATCAGCAGGCGCAGCCGTTCCGGCAGCAGGGTTTCCACCTGGTGCATGATCGAGAGGGGGCCCCATTGGGCCGCAAAGGTGCTGCCCGGCTCCAGCCTTTCGGGAAGGGATCCCTGCAGTTGCTGGGGCCAGATCCACTGCTGCAGCAACCCCACTTCTGTCAGACAGCGCTGCATCGTCGATGCACTGGCCTCGACTTCAACCCGGATGGTGGATGATTGAAATGTTCCTAACATATCCGTTCCGCATGGGCGAGCTGGTGACCGGCACAACAGTCTGTGCCACGGTTCTCCCGGCGATGCCTGACTCTATTCTGGTCAATTTGTAGGGTTTGCCCACCCTTTCTCAGCAATCTTGTCTTTGAATCGTCCCCATTTGGTAGCTATCTTTGCCCAGAGCTTGGATGGAAAGATCGCAGCCCATCGAGCGCAGAGGCCCTCCTTCAGCAGCCCTGAGGACTATCGGCATTTGGAAACCCAAGCTGCTCAGCAACAGGCTTTGATCATGGGGGCAGCCACTCTGCGGGCCTACGGCACCAGTCTGCGTATTCGGGATCCCGAGTTGATCCAACGCAGAACTGCTCAGGGCCTCTCTCCCCAGCCCCTGACGATCATCTGCTCTGGCAGCGGAGATATTCCTGAGGATTTGCCGTTTTTTCGCCAGCCCCTCACCCGTTGGCTGTGGACAACTCCCAAGGGATCCCAAATTTGGCAGAACCGAACCGGCTTTGAGGATATCTGGGTGGCTGCCGATTGGGATCTGCCGGCACGGCTGGCCCGCCTGCGCAGCTTGGGCATTGAACGGGTGGGGTTGTTGGGCGGGGGGCGGCTTTTGGGGGCATTTCTGCAGGCAGGAGCCTTGGATGAGCTGTGGGTTACCCTCGCTCCGGTGCTGCTGAGTGGATATGCCGATGCGCCTGCCAGCATTGAGGGTTGGCAAGTGCAGGGATCCCTGCCCCAGTTGGAGCTGCTGGAATGCCGCCGCGGTTCCAAGGAGCTGTTTTTGCGCTACGGAGTTGAGTGGCCCTGAGAAATGCTCTATACAAACACAAAAATTTTTGGACAAATTCAGATTTCCCGGAAATCCACAGGTTTTCCCCAGGCTTTCCACAGGCGGGCGGGCTGTTTTCCACAGGGCCTTTCCCTCAGGGGGCGGCATCGGGGGTTTCTGTGGAAAAGTTGAGGTCGGTAAGGTTCAGGCGACTACACCCTGAGAAACGTAACGGGATCGCGCCATTTTTTCCCATCCCATCAAGGCCAATGGCAGGCTTTTGTCCGGTTGGATCCCTGACTTGGGATTGACATCCCCCATAGGGCAGAGGGCAGAATAGCCCCACCTGAGGGCGAGTGGTGTGGAGATTTTCCCGAGCGCTCTCCTTAGAAAGAAAAGACTTCATCTGTTCTACGGCCCACGACAGGCTTAGGAACAGTTGTGCATGCCCTCCCTCCCATCCGCCGGGATAGGGGCAAGCTATGAACCTATATTGCTTGCTTTTCTGCTTGCGAGCCTGCTGAGGCTCTTGGCCTATCTAGGTTGGGTTTTGATGTTGCGGGCTCGCTCTGTTCGGGCTGCCCAAGTTCTGGCTGTGGCCGCAGGTTTTGCGGGATGCCGTTTTCTCCCCTCTTGACCCCGAGTGAGTGGTTGGACTATGAGTTCTCACAGCGTTAGCATTTTGAGTGAAATTCCCGAGGAGCTGCATGACACCCTCCAAAACTACCTCTCCCGCCATCCCGACTGGGATCAGGATCGGGTGGTGACGGCAGCGCTCTCGTTATTCCTGCTCCAAAGCGGGGAGAGCGACCGGCGGGCGGCACGCATCTACTTGGACAGCCTGTTTCGCCGCAACTGAGCCCCAAGGATGGCCCGTGAAAACCGGGGCAGTGGGAACCTTTTGTTAGCCTGGGTAGGGATCCTGTCCCACCGCTGTCATTTGGACACTGGGGGGAGGGCGCTAAGAAGTGAAAGGGATCTCAAAAGAGGCAAAGACGTGCCACGGGGCTTTGGGCGAGGGAAAGACAATCGGCAAGCGGCTAAGTCACAGAATCCAGAGCGGGGATCCGAGATCCCATCCCCAGAGGCGGCTCTGGCGTTGGTTCAACGCTACCGACAGGCGGGGGATCTGAAAGCTGCTCTGCACCTCTGCCGGCAGCTTACCCGCACCCAGCCGCGTTTGTTCGCTGCTCAGGCGTTGCTGGGATCCCTTTATCTGCAGATGGGGGATCCCCGCCAAGCTTTGACCCCCTTGCAACTGGCTCTGCACCTGCGGGGGGATTGGGTGCCGGCCTGGCAGGATCTGGGCGATGCCTGGATGCAGCTTGGCAACCCAGAGGAAGCGGCGCGAGCCTACGAACAGGGCCTGGCCTTTGCCCCCGGTGATGGGCAATTGCTTTTCCGATTGGGCAGTTGTTGGCTCACCCTGGGGAAATTGGCCCAGGCAATTGAGGTGTTGCAACAGGCAGCAGCAGCCCAGCCTCCCCAGGTTTATGCTCTGGCAGCTTTGGGGAATGCCCTGATGCTCGATGGCCAAGCTGAGGAAGCGGAAGGCTGGTTTCGCCAAGCTCTCGCCCTCGCACCCCAGGAGGGGCGAATTCTCGTTAACCTCGGCCACTGCCTGCACCTGCAAGATCGCTTGGAGGAGGCCGCCGATTGTCTGCAACGGGCCATCTTGCTGCTGCCGAGGGACGCCCAGCCCCACAACAACCTGGGCACCATCTTGCAGGAACAAAACCGGTTGGAAGCGGCCATTGAAGCCTATCGGCACAGCTTGCAGTTGGCCCCCCACTGGCCGGAGATCCACTACAACCTGGGCACGGCTTTGCTGACCCTGGGCCGCTACGAGGAGGGGTGGCGAGAATACGAATGGCGGCTGCAGCGACAAGGGGCGACCTACCCGCGCTTTCTTTCGCCTCTGTGGACGGGATCCCCTCTGGGCCGCCAGACCCTGCTGATCTACGCCGAACAAGGGTTGGGGGACACGCTTCAGTTTGTGCGCTACCTGCCGCTGCTGGCCGAGGCCCATCCCCAAGCGCAAATCTGCCTCCGCTGTCAGGGATCCCTTGTCGAGCTGTTCAGAGGGTGCTTCCCCCTTCCCCAGGTGCAGGTGATCTCGGAAACGGATCCCTTGCCCTCTTTCGATTGCCATCTGCCTTTGCTCAGCTTGCCGCAGCGGTTGGGCACCACTCTGGAGACGATCCCGGCCCGCATCCCCTATCTTGTCTATCCCGTTCATGCCGGCGGGCCGCAGATCCCTTTGAGCCTCTCCTGGCGGGAAGACTGGCCAGAGCTTTCCCAGGAGCGGATGAAAGTGGGGCTGGTGTGGGCCAGCGGCCGGCGTGCCCACCCTGATCTCAACCGCGTGCAAAGGCTGAAAAGTTGTCCTCTGGATCTGCTGCTCCAGCACTTGCATGTGCCTTCCATCCAGTGGGTTAGCCTGCAGGTGGGGGAAGATCTAAGGCCGCTGGGATCCCTATTGGAGCAGCACCAAGTGTTGGAGCTGGGATCCCGTTTCCGCAGTTTTGTCGATACAGCCGCAGCCGTTGCCCAGTTGGATCTGGTGATCAGCGTTGATACAGCCGTTGCTCATTTGGCCGGGGCGATGGGCAAGCCGGTATGGGTGCTGCTGCCCTTTGCCGCCGATTGGCGCTGGCTCCTCCATCGAGAAGATAGCCCCTGGTACCCTGGGGTGATGCGCTTGTTTCGACAAAACACACCGGGAGACTGGGTTGGCGTGCTGAGGCGAGTCCAGGTTGCCCTCGAAGAGAAGTTGCAAGGGATCCCTTCTCAAGACCGTGCCTGTTCCTCCCCCTGAACGATGCGCTGAAATAGATAGCCGGTGCCTCGGGCCGTCAGGATCAGCTCTGGGTTGCTGGGGTCATCTTCCAGCTTGGCCCGCAGCCGCGAGATGTGGACATCCACCACCCGCGTATCCACATGGCGCTCCGGGGTATAGCCCCACACCTCTTGCAAAATCTCGGAGCGGGAAAAAGGCTCCCCCGACCGACTGACCAACAACTCCAGCAGACTAAACTCCATCCCCGTCAGGCGAATGCGCTCGTCCCGTTTGTAGACCTGCCGCTTGTTGGTATCGATGCGAATATCCCCCACTTGAATCACCCCGGAACTGGGGATCCCATCGTGGGCCGACCGCGCCACCCGGCGCAACACCGACCGAATGCGAGCTTCCAGCTCCTTGGGCGAAAAGGGCTTGACCACATAGTCGTCTGCCCCCAGCTCCAGCCCCGTGATACGGTCGGCTACATCTCCCAGCGCCGTCAGCATGATGATGGGGATGTCCGATTCTTTGCGCAGCTCCTGGCAAACCCCATAGCCATCCAGCTTCGGCATCATCACATCCAGCACCACCAGGTCGGGATCCTGCTTGTGGAAAACCTCCAGCGCCTCCTCGCCGTCCGAAGCTGTGACCACATCGTATCCGATCATGGACAGACGGGTTTCCAAGATGCGTCGAATGCTGGCCTCATCATCGACCACCAGAATCCGTTCCTTACGCTGTGCTTCCACGGTGCTGCAACTCCTGAACTTCTAACGGTACTCGGTAAAAGAGAAATCTGAAAAAGAACTAAGGTGGGCGCTATCTTGAGTTGGGAGGATGCAGGAACCTCAGGGGCTGCTCCTCAGTTGGGCAGACTCACCGAGTGAAATTGAACACTCACAAGCAATCATCTGCAATTAACCAAAGCCGCACCCCAGGGATGCAGCTCCGGGAAACAAGCACAAAACAGAAGGCCCTCTCGGCAGTGGATTCAATCTTGTTAAAAGCTCCAACTTCAATCCCACCTGATGATGCTGTCCAGTACCTGGTGCAAGGCACTCCTCCCCCCAAACCATTGCTCAAACCTGAGAGGCCTTCGTAAGAAGTTACTTTCCATAACCTAATTTATCATCCAAAATCGGCTGCCAACCCGCCTCGATGCTCTATTTTGCGGCTATTGGGCCGGACTTGATACATACCTTCACAACTTTTTCAGACCGATGCCCATTTTTCGGGATGTCCCTCAGGAAAAGCTGGGGATCCCTGGCCGTTTGCGGTGGGAACAGCGTAGCAACTGGCCAATAGCTCGGCGGAACGGATTTCTCGATCTGTATGATGCTCCAAAACACGCCGCAACAGACGTTCTGCCTCCAGCCAAGCAGCCAAAGGCAGCGAATCCTCAGGCAGAGGCAATGTCGAGTTGGGCAGGGATCCCAAGGCACGCAAGGCAGAGGCTGAGACCCAGGCAATCGGGCTGGGCCGCTGGGCCACCCGGCAGGGATCACAGATCAAGCCACCCCATTGGGGGCTGAAAAAAACGCTGCCGACCAACCCCCCTTGACAGAAGTAGCAGGCTTGTACCTGAGGGGCAAACCCTGCCAACGCCAGGAGGTGATACAACCCATGGGTGAGCAAGGGCAGAACGGCCTGTTCCGAAGCAGCCCGCTCGATGCGTTCCAAGTGTTCGACCAACACCACAAACAGCTCTTCCTGGGCTTGATCGGGCAAGGCCAACAGCAAGGCCACCTCCGCCAAATACTGCGCTGCTGTGAGATGGGCTAAGCTGCGGCTGAGACGAGGAAAAGTCTGGAGGGTTTCCGCTTGGACAATGCGCTGTAAACGCTGGGAGGTATCTGCTTGGGCAGACCAGCGCCCCCGCACCATCAGCAAATCGTTGATGACAAAAGGCTCCATCCGCCCGCCCAGCTTGGAAGGCTGCTTACGGGATCCCTTGGCCACCGCCCGGATCAACCCTTGCTCGCGAGTCAAGATGGTAACAATCCGATCCGACTCTCCCAGGGGGATCCCTTTGAGGTTGATGCCCGTAACCCGGTAGGTGCGGCCACTCATGGGGTTCCTCTGGCTCGCAGCTCTTGCATCAGCTCCAGCCCCCAAGAGGTGCCGATACGGCTGGCCCCCGCCTGGATCATGGCCTCTGCTTGAGCCACTGTGCGAATGCCGCCCGACGCTTTCACCCCCACTTTACCGCGGCTGAGTTGCCACAACAGTTGCACATCTGCCGGCGTCGCCCCCCCCATCCAGCCAGTGGAGGTCATCAGAAAAGCCGCCCCCGCATCGATACAAATCTCCCCGGCCAGCTTTTTCTCCTCCTCGGTCAGCAGAGCCGTTTCCAAAATGGCCTTGATGCAGACCCCCGTTTCTTCCACCAGTTGGGCAATCTCGGCATGGAGGCGATCCAGCTCTCCCGCCTTGAGCCAAGCCAAGTTGATGCGGACATCCAGCTCCCGGCACCCCTGCTCCACCGCCAGTTGGGCCTCGTAGAGCTTAGCCTCTGCAGTGGTTGTGCCCAGGGGAAACCCCACCACCGTGCTCACCTTGACCGGGGATCCATGCAGCCGCTCCACCACCCGCGGCACGTAGCAAGGAGGAACACAAAAAGTGGGGAAGCCATAGCGCAAGGCAATCTCACACCCCTCGTCAATCTGTTCTGGAGTAACCATCGGCAACAGCAGAGTATGGTCGATGTACTCCGCCAAATTGAGCGAGCTATCCGCTATGCCCTTGCGCTCCAGAGAGAGCATTGGTCGATCCCCCAGCACCCATCTTTACTCTAGCTTCAGCTAGAAATCGCAGGAGCCCCGCACTGTACCCGTAGGGTCAGTGCCGGGAGGAATGCGAGGTTACAATAGAACTATGACCCAAGTCCTGACCGTATCCTGCAAGCTCAAGGTGTCCCAGTCGCAAGCCGCCAAATTGGACGCGACTTTGGAGGCTTTTGGCCAAGCCTTGAACTGGGTCAACCAAAACACACCCGAGAAAGTCGCCAACGCCGTTAAGCTCCAGTCTCTGTGCTACCGCGAAATCCGTGCCCAGTTCGGCTTGTCCAGTAACTTGGCTCAACAGATATGCAGACGGGTAGCGTCTGCTCGCAAGGTGGCACAACAGAAAAACCGCCCCGTCAAAGCGTTCAAGGGTGGCTTCGCTACCTACGACGCTCGTATCTTTTCGTTCCGCGAGAAAGACTGGTCGGTGTCGCTGACCACGGTGGAGGGTCGGGAGCGCTTTGAGCTGGCGATTGGCCGCTACCAGAGAGAACGGCTGGCGGGCTCCAATCCCAAATCTGCCACTCTGGTCAAGCGTAAAGACGGCTCCTACTCTATTCAGATCTGTGTGGAAACGGAGCCATCCCCACCGCAACGCACGGGTAGAGTGCTGGGGGTGGACTTGGGAAGGACAGATATTGCCCATACGTCAGAGGGGGACAACTGGAATGGACAGCAGTTGAACCGAGTCCGAGACCACTACTCTCGATTGAGGGCGGCACTCCAACGCAAAGCCAGTAAGGGCACACGCAGTTCGCGGCGCAGATGCCGTCAACTGCTGCAACGGCTGTCTGGCAAGGAGAGACGCTTTCAGTCGCGTCAGCGTTGCGTAGCAAAAACGTGGGTCAATCATCGCATCTCCAAAGCTATTGTCTCTAGGGCAAAAGCTACCAACAGCGCTCTTGCTCTGGAAGACTTGACAGGGATTCGGGAAAGGGTCAATCAACAACCCCGCAGCAAAACCGAAAGGCGCAGGGCCAACAGTTGGGCGTTCTACCAACTACGCCAGTTTCTGGAATACAAGGCGAGGGCTGCAGGGGTTTCTCTGATTCTTGTTCCGCCTGCCTATACGTCGCAGACCTGCCACCGGTGTTTGCACATCCATCCCGACCCTGCGCAATCCTATCGCAGTGGTAAGTCGTTCAAGTGTGGGCACTGTGGATGGGAAGGAGATGCGGACTTGAATGGTGCAAACGTAATTGCGCTCTTGGGGGCTGCCGTAAACCAGCCTAGAGGTCCGGGCTTGTTTTGTTCTCTGGTAGAGCAGAGCAGGCTCAGGGCTACTGAAAGCCCGCTCCGTACCGCTTAGCGGTCGGAGTCGGGTAGTTTACGCACAAATGCGGGGCAAAGGTGCAGGCGCCGAGGTCACCTGCAGCAATCGGGGGATGCGGCTGCTGTCGTAGATGCGAAATTCTTTTTCCAAGATGGCTTTTTCGTCGCGCACCGCCTGGTTCAACACAATGGATCCCTCTGGATCGGAGACGGAACGGTGAAAAGTGCCGGGAGGAATGCGCAAAATGCCTCGGTTCGCTTCCAGGCGCACAATATGGAAGGGATCCCTCCAGCTAAAATTCACCAGGTAAAACGTCCGTCCGCCCCATAGAGCCAGTAGGTTGTCCTCTTGGTGTGGATGCATATAAAACTGCCAATAGCCCTGAGGATTATTGGGGGGACTGATGGCCGGCCCATCGTGGTAAACCAAATCGCGGGCGTTGGATCGCGCAACCGTGATGTCAAAAAAACGCACGCCGGGAGTATCTCGAAATTGATGGAATGGCAGCAGGGCAAACATGGATCTCGACATAGGGACACTTGACCAACGACAGGAAGATAAAGAGGTTTTCACACTGTTTCGCGTTATTTCGCAGTGTGAAGGGGAAGCTATGTCGTAGTTTAGTCAGGTGCGGCGGAGGGTTCAAACCTGAGATAGCATCACATCTATGCGCAGATCGAATAGATGGGATCCATGAACATCTCACAACTGCAAACCCTGGTGGCTGTGGTGGAGCGGGGGAATTTCAGCGATGCCGCCCTGCAATTGCACATTTCCCAGTCGGCGGTGAGCCGGGCCATTGCCAGCCTAGAGGAAGAATTGGGGGTGACCCTGTTGGTGCGCGGTCGCTTTGGGGCGCGCCTAACCCCGGTGGGGGAGCGACTGCTGCGCCATGTTCGCAAAATGCTGCAACTGCGGGAACAAATGGATTATGAGGCCAACCTGGAAAAAGGGTTGCGGGGGGGAAATGTGCGGGTTGCCGCTTTTCGCAGTGCTGCAACCCATTTGCTGCCACCGGTGATCGCCCGCTTCCGCCAACAATTTCCCCAGATTACCCTCACCCTCACAGAAGAAGATCCGGCCACTGTTGAACATCTGTTGCGATCGGGCCAGGTGGATATTGGCCTGTTGCCCCTGCCGCGGGCTGCTGAGGATCTACAGACGTGGGAGATTGCCCGCGATGAGTTCATTGTGTTGGTTCCGCTGAGTTTTGGGCCCCTGCCGGAAACCTTGACCTGGGAGGATCTTTCCCGTTTTTCCTACATTCTCTACAACTACGCCGAATGTACCACGGCGGTGCGGAACCACTGGGAAGCCGCTCACCAAACCCTCAAGGTGGCCTACTTGGTGAAGGAAGACTCCACCATTGTGAACATGGTGGCACAGGGTCTGGGGGCTGCCATCTTGCCCCGCTTGGCCGCCATTCCCATTCCCGAAGGGATCCAGATCCGGCGGCTGCCGATCCCACTGGAGCGGGTGATCGGGGCTGCCGTTCTGGCCTCTGCGCTGCATCCGCCTGCAGTATTTGCCTTCCTGGAAGCCTTGCGGGGAAACCCATCCCAGTTGCCAAGTTAACATTGCATCGGGAGTACAAGGCAGCTTTGTTGACACCACGCTCATCCATCCAGTGACGCAAGCATTGGTTGCGGACAAACTGGGCAGGGCCTCATCCAAGGCTTGGTATGGCGCTGGAGCGGCGTTGAGGAGTTTGGCTTCCCTGACCAGCATGGGTTTATTTCATTGCAGGTCTATATCATTGCAGGTCTATAGTCATTTCAAACTAGATTGAGACACCCCCGCTGCTGCCCAAACGTTCCACGCCGCTTCCACAATCACCTTTAGATCCTGTCCCAGAGGGAGAAAGGAGCTAGGAAGCAATGCAACGGAAATGTTTCATTCCTGTTTAAAATGACAACAACAGGGCAAAAACTGTCCTGGAAGGACGGGGCTTTAGACCCAGTTTTTGGGTAACGCAGTGAAAATCGGCGGCCAATGTACGTTGGGGCAAGGCCAGCAGATCCTCCCCCGCCAATTTTTGAAAAGACTTGCCCACCCCAGTTACCTTGCCCTTCAAGTGCGATCACTACCCTATCTCCAATCGCGCCGAGGAGATAGAGTTCTCCAGCCGTTGAAAGGGGTGGCGGGAATTACAACGGTTTTTTGCCCAAACCACTTTCTATTGCCCAGCGGGCCAGTTCTGTGCGGTTGTGCAGGCCGGTTTTGCCCAGCATGTTGCTGACGTGGCTTTCAACGGTGCGCTGGCTCACCCCAAGAACTTCGGCAATCTCGCGGTTGGACAGGCCCCTGGCCACGTACTGGATCACCTTGGTTTCCGTTGGCGTAAGTTCAATTTCCCGATCCAGTTTTATGACGGGTTGAACGCCCGCGCCCTGCATTTGTAACAGGCGCTCAGTATGTTTGAGAGAAGATTCCACCTGCGCCACCAATTCTTCCGGCTCAAAGGGCTTGACCATGTAAACATCTGCCCCTGTGGTCAGGCCGCGCACCCGGTCTGCCGTCTGCCCACGCGCCGACAGAAAAATCACGGGGATCCAGTCCGTAGCACTGTTGGAGCGAATGGTTTCCACAAAGGTGTAGCCATCCATCTCCGGCATCATCACATCGCAGATGATCAGGTCTGGAGTGAAATGGCGCATCGCTTCCAACCCCTCCAGACCGTTGCTCGCCGCCACCACTTCGTAGCCGCGAAACTCCAAGTAGTCCTTTGCCAGAAGGATCAAGTTCGGATCGTCGTCGATGAGCAACAGTCGCTTCGGGTTGTCCACAGCTCACCTTTTGAGTGCTAAAAAGTTGAGTGCTAAGAAGCTCTAGGGAAAAAACACAACCCCTCCTGCTTTGAGGATCTTCACCGCAGGAAAACAATCCGTAAGTGCCCGATTCTTGTTCGCTAGATCAGGCAGCAGTCCGTGATAACTGTGCCTTACCCCTAGAGCCTAGGATATCACACATGGAAGTGGAAGTACATACTTGGGAAACGTTGGCAACAGTATCTCTACGCAGTTTAGGGACTCCAGTTGGTAACCTCATCCCAGGAACTTGGCAGAGCTGGCCTCTGCTTGAGACTCGCAGTACCCAATACATAGCCGTAATCTACCTGAGAACCCGTATCTCATATGTCTATATGTCATATATCTATATGCTTAAGTACCCATGTATCTGACATCTGCTACCTGTTCATAGTGTCCGTATGTCTTCTGGCCGGGGTTTCCAGGTAGGCAGGCGGACAGAGCTGATGGAGAATGGAAGAAAGCCTGCGCTTTAACGACAGCCGACATGGGGAGAACGGGTGGAAAAGGGCACACTGGTGGAGTTTCGTTACAATAACGACCGTGTGTTGGCAGTGGTTCAGGGCACCGAGGGCAAGAAGAACCTACTGCTGGGGGTGCCTTCTGGGCAGGTTCATAGTGTTCACCCTCGCCAGATTACCTTTGCTTTGAACGGGGGATCCAGCTTCACGGCTTCCGACATTCCCGGCTTTTGGCAGGCGGTGCAAGCAAAGTTGGATCCCGAAAGTTTGGCGTTGGCCTGGGAACTGGTGCAGGAGGAGCGGCGGTCTCTGAGCTTGGCCGAAATGGCTCAGCTGTTGTTTTCTGATGATTCCCCGGTCTCTACCTATGCCGCCTACCGCCTCTTGAGCGAGGATCGCACCTACTTCAAGCAAAAGGGGGAGAGCTACGAACCCCGCACTCCGGCTCAGGTGAAGGAGATCCTCCATCAAATGGCCGTTGCCCAACAACGGCAGCAGGAACAACTAGAGTTTGAGGCCCACCTGCGGGAGGCTCTGGCTCATCTCGGCCAAGGGTATCCCTGGACTCCTGCCGAGCGGGCCCGCCTGGAGGTGCTGGAACGCCTGGCCTTACAGGGAGCGGCGGCAGCCATTCGCAGCCACGAGGATCTCTCTTCCAATCTCAACCCGTCGGATCGGGAACGGGCCTCGCAACTGCTGGAGCTGATGGGGTTTCCTGACACTCCGCAGGGGGCCTTTGAGGCTTTGGTGGCTCTGGGGCTGTGGAGCCGCCACGAGAACCTGGCCCTGCGCCTCACCGGGATCCCAACCCAGTTCCCGAAGGCGGTGGAGCGATACACCCAAGCCCTGCTCAGCCAGCCTCCCTCTTTCTGGGATCCCCACCTGCGGCAGGATCTCACCCACCTCCACACCTACACCATCGATGATGCCAGCACCCGCGACATTGACGATGCCCTCAGCGTCGAGTTCTGGTCGGATGACGCGGTGAAGCTCTGGATCCACATTGCCGATCCCAGTTGTTGGGTGCAGTGGGGGGATCCCCTCGATTTGGAAGCCCGCAAGCGTGGCACCAGTGTCTATTTGCCGGAGCGGGTGATCCCGATGTTCCCACCGGAGTTGTCCACCGGCCCGATGAGCTTGGTGCAGGGAGAGGTGCGGCCTGCTCTTAGCTTTGGCATTCTACTGGGATCCGACGGCCAGATCCGGGATTCCAAGATTTGCCTCAGCCAGATCAAAGTGACCTACCGCCTCACCTACGAAGATGCCGATGAAATGTTGGAGTTGGGGGCAGAGGCCCAACTGACAGCCATTGCCCGGGCGGCCCAGTGGCGTTATGGGTGGCGCATGGCTCAGGGGGCCATTCAGATCGGCCTGCCGGAGCAAGATATCAAGGTCATCGACGAGATCCCCCACCTCCGGGTAATCGAGGATACTCCTGCGCGGCAGATGGTGGCGGAAATGATGGTGCTCACCGGCGAGGTGGCGGCTCGCTTCGCCAGCCAAAATGGGATCCCGGTGCCCTATCGTCTGCAGCCGGCTCCCGACTTACCTCCTCCCGAAGTGCTGGATAGGTATCCCCAGGGGCCGGTTCGGTCTTTTGCCATCATGCGCTGTCTATCGCGGGCGGAAGTGGCCACCCAACCTGGGCGACATACAGGGCTGGGGCTTGAGGCCTACTGTCAGGTTACCTCCCCGATTCGGCGCTACCTGGACTTGGTGGCCCACTACCAGATCAAGGCCTTTTTGCGCGGGGATCCCTTGCCGTTGACGGAGGCGGATGTGCAGCAGTTGCTGCTGGGGATTGAGCCGGGCACCGCTGAGGCCAACCAGGTGGAGCGGAAATCCAAGCGCTATTGGAGCATCGAATACCTGCGCCTGCGACCGGGGCAAATTTGGCGGGCTCTGGTCTTGGGCTACCTGCGCGAGCAGGAAAACTTGGTGTTGGCCATGCTGGATGAGATTGCCTTTCGGGTGCCGGTGCGCCTAGAACGCCAGATTCCTCTGGGGGCTTGGATCGAGTTGGAAGTTGTGCAGGCGGATCCCCGTGCGGATGTGATCGAGCTGCGCGAGGTGGGACGAGAGGCGGCCATGTGCGGATAGATATGCCTTGACCTGTCGCTCACCCAATCTGCGCGGATAGCTGATACAACAGAGGGGGGAAGTCTCAAAAGTCTGGATCGTGAATTTTCTTTAGGGGGGATCCCATGACCGCACGACCTTCCGGCCCACCTCCAATCGTTTACATTCTTTTGTTCGCGATACTGGGAGGCGGCGGCTGGTATGCCTATCGTTCCGGCCTGTTGGACTCATTCCTGAATAGAGAGAACACGCCTCCTATCCCCAGCCAGATTCCAGCTGCCCGGCCCCAAGCCCCAACAGCGCCCAACCCCCCTCAGGCCCAGGTACCCAACCCGCCTGCCAACGCCGTTAATCTGGATACTTCTCTGCCCAACCCAGCAGTGCTCCAGGTGGATGGCAGCGTCACGATGATCCGGATCGTCTTTGCCCTGAAGGGAGGCTACACCCAGCGCAACCCCGGCATTCCCCTCACCTATGGGATCCCGGATGGCAAGCCCAATGGATCCAATGCCGGCCTGAAGGCCCTGATGGAAGGTCGCATCCAGATGGCCGCTAGCTCCCGCCCCCTCAATGCCAGCGAAGTGCAGGCGGGTCTACAGGCGATCCCGGTGGCCAAAGATGCCCTGGCGGTGGCGGTGGGGGTGAACAACCCCTACAAAGGAGGACTGACGCTGCAGCAATTGGCCGATATCTTCCAGGGTCGGATCACCAATTGGAGCCAGGTGGGCGGCCCGGATCGGCGGATTCGGGTCCTCAATCGCGCCCCCCAGAGCGGCACCTACAGCGTTTTCCAAGAACTCGTGTTGTTGGGGCTGCCCTTCGCTCCCGATAACCCTCCCTACTTCACCACCGCCACAGAAGATGTCACCACCCCGCTGCTGCGGGCTTTGGGAGAAGATGGCATCACCTACAGCACCGTCGATCAGGTGCAGAACCAGCAAACGGTGCGGATTGTGCCCATCGACGGCCAGATGCCCACCCGTGAGGCCATCCAGAGGGGCAGCTACCCCTTGGCGCGGACTGTGTTTTTGGTGGCACCTCAAAGAACCAGCCCTGTGGTGGCCGACTTCATCAACTATGCTCTTTCGGATCAAGGCCAGCAAATCATTGGCCGCACTGAGTTCATCCCCCTCCGATAGCAACCCACAAGTAGGACTGAGATAGCCGCTGACAGCAAGCGCAGCGCGGTTCCTCTGCTTTTCCAGAAGACGTCTTCTACCTGCTTTTAGATGTCGTGATTATTCTAAGACACTGTACCCACACCTAAAACGGTGAATATGCCAGGCCAAAAGGCTTTTCTCAGTAAACCAGGCGTCTTGCCCTAACCTGAAAGACTATAGATTTCTAACAAGCTCAACTTTTCAATTCTCTCGGCGCACAGCGCTCTCATGCCACTTGCCCAACACCCAGTCGGATAGAGCACTCAAGGAAATGAAGATCAGGATCCCCAAGCCGGTGACCAAGATCAAGGCCGCAAACATGCGGGGCACCTGCAGGTTGAAGCTGGAGATCAAGATCTGGTAGGCGATCCCGGCCCGCTGCCCGCCAGTACCAGCGACAAACTCCGCCACCACCGCCCCAATCAAAGAGAGGCCACCGCTGATGCGCAGGCCCCCCATGAAATAGGGCATGGCACTGGGTAGCCGCAAGTAGATCAACGTTTGCCAGCGGTTGGCCTTGTACAGTTGGAACAGGTTGAGCAGGTTGTGATCGACGCTGTTCAGCCCCAGAGTGGTGTTGGAAAGAATCGGGAAAAAAGCCACAATCCAGGCGCACACCACCATCGCAGCAAAGGTGTTGTTGCGCAGCCAAATGATGATCAGCGGGGCGATGGAGACAATGGGCATCGTCTGTAAAATCACCGCATAGGGGAAAAAGCTGCGCTCAATCCACTTGCTCTGGGTGAACACAATCGCGACCAAAAGCCCCGACACTGTGGCAGCCAAAAAGGCCACCACCGTAATTTGCACGGTGATCAACAGGGAAGGAAAAAGCGTTCCCCAGTCGCGAACGAGGGTTTGCACCACCAAAATCGGCCCCGGCAAGAGGTAGTGGGGCACTCCTGTTACCCGCACCGCCACTTCCCAGCCCACCAAGAAGAGGATCCCGACGATAAGGGGGGCAATCACTTCCAGGTTGAACCAACGGCCCAGATTCAACCCCTTTGCAGGCACCCCTGAGCCGGCACTCGGTATGTCTGCCTCATCCGTGGGTTGGGATCCGAGTTTTTCTCCAACTGCGCCGGTCAGCTTGGGCAGAGACCAATCTGGCCAATGGAGAGGCCAGCTCTCCCCCAAGCCAACAAGGGATCCCAGCCAACGGCGCCATGGCTCGAGAAGCTGGACAAACAGGTCGAACATATCGTGAGGTTGGGGCATCAAGGGACTTACGCAACAGAGAGAACACCGCTAAGCCAGGGATCCCATCAGCGCAAACGTCCAGCAGAGAGGGGGCGCAAATAGGGGGGATCCTGAGCTGAGCCGTGCATGGCCTCGTGCAGACGGGCCGACACTTCACGGCAGTAGTTGTTGTAGAGGGAAGAGGTGCGAAAGTCTTCCGAG
The DNA here is from genome assembly GCF_054059115.1 of Thermostichus sp. MS-CIW-26. Lineage (NCBI taxonomy): Bacteria > Bacillati > Cyanobacteriota > Cyanophyceae > Thermostichales > Thermostichaceae > Thermostichus > Thermostichus sp. MS-CIW-26. The sequence continues at coordinate 50,158 of NZ_JBSSBV010000005.1, read as the reverse complement.
CGAGGGTAGGGTGCATCAATGGGAATATCGGCTACCACCCGCCCTGGGCGAGCCGCCATCACCACCACGCGGTTGGACAGGTAGACAGCCTCGTAAATGTTGTGGGTAACGAAGAGCACCGTCCAGCGCTTTTCTTGCCACAGCTCCAACAGATCGCTGTTCAACTTGCTGCGGGTGATTTCATCCAAAGCGCCGAAGGGCTCGTCCATCAGCAACACTTGGGGCTTGGTTACCAGGGCGCGAGCAATGGAAACCCGCATGCGCATGCCGCCCGATAGCTCGCGGGGAAAACTGCGCTCAAACCCCCGCAGGCCCACCAGTTGCAGAGCTTCCAAGACATCTCGATCGGCTTTTGGCTTGGGCTCACCTGCCAACTTTAAGGGTAGCCCCACATTGTCCATCACCGTCGCCCAAGGCATAAGGGCCGGTTCCTGAAACACAAAGGCCAACTTGGGTTCCCCTTGGGGAGCATCCTTCTCAAGATTTTGCCCCCATTCGATAGAGCCTGTGGTCAGATGCCCCAGACCTGCCACCAACCGTAGCACTGTGCTTTTCCCACAGCCGGATGGCCCCACCAAGCTAACGAACTGCCCTTCTTGGATGGTCATATTCATGTCCTGCAAAGCCACCGTGCCATTGGAATAGACCTTGCTGACATGGTTGAGGGTGATGACAGGGGCAGGCATGGCTGGCAGTTCCCAGAGCAGAGGATAGAAGAGTATCCTTCCCAATCTAAAAAGGGGAAAAGATGGGTGATAGAAAGCGCACACTTTCAAAATAACCCTCTCTGCCGCCTCTGCTTGGTAGGCGTAACTACAACTCTTTCCCTCAGAACCGGTTTCCAGAGAGTTTCTCACGGAAAGCTTGCGATGACCCAAATCGGAGCAGCAAGTCGGTATGATGTTGCCGACCACCCCCTGGCCAAGGAACACATGGGATCCCCATTTAAACCGGTTGCAGGTGCTGTTACAGCCCCGCGAGGATTTCGAGCCGCTGGAGTGGCCGCTGGCCTCAAGCCCTCAGGAGCTGCGGATTTGGCTTTGATCGTTTCCGAGTGCGATGCGGTTGGGGCAGGCGTTTTTACCACCAATCAGGTCAAAGCAGCCTGTGTTACCTACAACCAAGGGATCCTCGCCCAACAGCAGCCGGTGCGGGCCATCCTCTGCAATGCTGGGCAAGCCAACGCCTGTACCGGAGAAGAAGGAGAGCGCAACAACGCCCAACTGGCCCTCTGGGTGGCAGAACGGTTGGGGATCCCGGCCCATCAGGTGCTCACGGCCTCCACAGGGGTCATCGGGCGACAACTGGAAATGCCGAAAATCCAAGCAGCCCTGCCTGGCCTTATCGACAGCCTCTCTCCAGAGGGGGGGGAGAGCGCCGCCCGCGCCATCATCACCACCGACTTGGTGACCAAAAGCGTTGCCCTGCAAGCTGAGATCGACGGGTACACCGTCAGGGTCGGGGGCATTGCCAAGGGATCCGGCATGATCCACCCCAACTTGGCCACGATGCTGGCTTTTTTAACCTGTGACGCGGCTGTGGATCCCCGCCTGTGGCAGCAGATCCTCAAGCAAGCTGCCGACCTCAGCTTTAACCAAATCACGGTGGATGGGGATACCAGCACCAACGACATGCTCTTGGCTCTGGCCAACGGCCAAAGTGGGATCCCAACCCTGCAAGCCGGCACAGAAGCTGCCCAGACTTTGGCGGAGATGGTCAACCAAGTTTGCATTCATCTGGCTAAGGCCATTGCCCGCGACGGGGAAGGAGCTACCAAGCTGCTGGAAATTCGGGTGTGTGGGGCTGTGGATGATGCGGCAGCCCGACACATGGCCCGTGTGATCGCCAGCTCTCCCTTGGTGAAGGCGGCAGCTTTTGGCAACGATCCCAACTGGGGACGGGTGGCAGCCGCCGCCGGACGGGCCGGGATCCCCTTCGACAGCCGCCGGTTGGATATCCGTCTGGGGGATTTTCTGCTCATGCAGGCGGGAATGCCCCTGGCTTTCGATCGCAAGGCAGCCTCTGAGTACTTGAAAGGGGATCCGGTGACCTTCACCGTGGATCTCCATCAGGGATCCGGCCAGGGCGTGGCCTGGGGCTGCGATCTCAGCTACGATTACGTGCGCATCAACGCCGAATACACCACCTAATGGGGGATCCCAGCCATGACCACCGAATCGAACGCAAATAACGGCTTTTCTACCGAAGCCCAAGCGGCTTTGGCCAAGGAAGCGAGGCTTTCCCTATCCGGCTGGCAACAATGAGTCGAGGCTTAGCCTTGGTTTCATGCCACCAACATCCGCAACGCACCGGCCCACAACCTGGTGCAACTGGGCATTGGTGGCTGGCAAGTGCCACGGCAAGGGGTGAAGGTGTGCCGGGAGCGGGCCACCCACATCCTCACCGTTACCGACATCACCGAAATGGGCTTGGATGCAGCCGCCGATTTCGCCCTCGAAAAAGCCCTAGACGGCACCGATTGTGTGTACATCAGCTTCGATATCGACTGCATCGATGCCGGCTTTGTACCCGGTACAGGCTGGCCAGAGCCGGGTGGGCTGCTGCCGCGGGAAGCGCTCTACTTGCTCAAGCGCATTGTGCGGGAAGCACCGATCTGTGGCCTGGAGGTGGTGGAAGTCTCTCCCCCCTACGACATTAGCGATATCACAGCTCTAATGGCCACCCGAGTTATTTGCGATACGCTGGCCCATTTGGTGGTATCTGGGCAACTGCCGCGCCGAGAGAAGCCCGCCTACATCCACCCGGAGGCGACGCCAGAAATGGCCGGCGACTGGAGCATGCCTCTAACCCCCAAAACCCTGAACTTTGCTGAATTTACTGAGCTTTAGGCGGTTTGGCAAAAGTCATTGAGAGGGATATAGTAGACCAAGTTTCCCCCTGATCCTTGAGTCCACCGCAACGGTTGCCGGGAAGTGAAGGGGGAAAGCGCTCGGGGGGTATTCCTCAGGGCTTTGCGGGATACCGCCTTCCTGCTTGGACTCCGTCCCGCTGACGCGAACAGAGATAGGCAGGATGCGATCGCTTCTTTCCTGAACCATGTTCAGGAGAGTTCAGCGTGAATGTATCAGGTAAGAGATGCACGAGACCGACATGACCCGCGCCTTGATCCAAACACTACGTGACTGGTGGCAAAGTCAGCCGGGACAGCCTCAGATCGCTCGGGTGCACCTGGTGGTAGGACAGTTCACCTGTGTAGAGCCGGCCAGCCTAACCTTTGCCTATGCCGCACAAACCCAGGGTACTTTCCTACAGGGATCCCAGTTGGTCATCCGGGAAACGCCGCTCATTGCCTATTGCCATCCCTGCGGCCAAGAATACAAGCCAGAAATAGGCCGGCGCTATGCTTGCCCCAACTGTGGATCCCCGATGGAAGAGACTCGCTCGGGCCGAGAGCTGAAAATTGACTACATCGAAATTGACTACATCGAATGTTCAACAAACTTCACCCCACCGGCGCAACCAGAAGTCGCCTAGGCCGCTCCAAAGCTAAGCCCCAGAAGGACAGCTGCTCCCAAGCTGAGGATGAACATCAAGCCGGCAGGCATTAACGTTCGGGTTTTGCGGTAGCGCAGGGCGAATACGATAGATCCCAGCACTGTCGTCCCCAGGCCCAAGCCCAGCCCCCAGCGGGGATCCACCCCCAGCAGCCCATAGCTGACTCCGCTGAGGGCGGCCCCAACCAGCCCCCCGATGAGAGACTTGGAGCTTTTGCCTTTGCTATAGCCGATTGCTCCGCCCACCAGAAGCAGTGCCCCGTAGACCAGCAAGGTGATTTGTGCGGCCAGCATGATGGGAAAACCTTGTCCTCTCTAGGTTTAATCCACGAGGATATCGCGAATCAAGGGCAAGCGAATGCTGATGTAGCGATTGAGAATTGAGGCATCGACACTGCTGAGGGCGTGTTTTTTCTGACAGGCGCTCAGAAGCAGGTTCACCAAGTCATCGTCACGCTTTGTGAGCCAATCTGGCCTGCCAATCTCGCTGACCAAAGACCAAAACTGGCGTACCATTTCAGGAGTCATGGCATCCATTTTGTGGAGATAGGGGCTGAACTGCAAAAGAATGGTCTAGGCCATCGATTCGATTCTAGAAAAAAGACCTCATCCCCGAGGACAATATTTCAGCTCCGTCACAACTTAGGATAAGATGTTATGCTTTCCCACAAAGCTCAGCAAGCAGTGCCCCTTCTGGCTTTGTGAGGATCTTAGGAAGGTAAACTGGCAACTCCTGACATATATCAACATTAGGCGTTAAAAAACGATGATTCCTGTCAAAATCTCGACATCAGCACCAGAAGATCCGCAAGCCCCCTTATCCAAGCTGTAAGACAGGGAATCTGGGCGAGCAGGGGCTAGCGCAAGGCGTACTGTAACCTATAGGCTCCTTCTTCTCGTGGCTTATGGGTGTTGGCCCGCAGGGTATAAGTGCCGGTGCGGGGCAGAAAGGCAATCATCAGAGCATCGGTTCCACCCCCTTGGTCATCATCCCAAGCCCTGACTTCTCCACTGGGATCCAGCAGCTGCAAAAAGGCATCGAAATCGGAGCTGGTCATGGAAGCGATCAGGATCTGGCCGGCGCGGGCGGCAATGGGATATTCGTCCATCCAACTGCCATCCTCGGGATGCTGAAGGGATCCCTCCTGCAGACGGCCCGATAGGCTTTCCTGCCAATCTACCTGGGTGAGGATATAGGTGAGCCGGTAGTTGCCGGTGGATTCCGGCTCAAAGCTGGTGGCCCGCAAGGTGTAGGTGCCTCCCTCCGGCAGACGCACCGCCAACAGGGCATTCACATCTGGGCCAGAGTCATCGTTAAAGCCAATCACCCGCCCTTGACCGTCCACCAGCTCCAGGTAAGCATCAAAATCTTCGCTCTCTAGGGCCGCAATCAAAATCTGTCCCGGCTCAGCGGTGACGGGGATCCCATCCCAAAAGCTGCCGTACTGGCGGCTGACTTGATCTCCCACCTCCAGCGCTCCCGTCACGGTTTGGCTGCCTCTCCACAGAGCAGAACGGGTCAGCGCAGATCCCACTGGCAAGCCTCTCTCTCCCACCCGATCCAGCAGCCGACAGCCGCCGGCCAACCCCAATGCCACCAGAGCCAGAGTCAAACGGGATCCCCAACGGCGAGGAGATGCGCAAGAACGATACCAGCTCAACATCGGAAGGGATCCCTTTCTAAAGAATGGCAACTGTAGATTGATCCTACCCCCTGATTGATTGAGCGAAAAGTTGGTCAGCCGAGAGCAAACTGTTGGCCTACAGGGTTTCCCAAGCTTGCAAGACGGCTTCTAGGGCCAGCCGCCCATGGTAGAGATGGGTTCCCCCCTGCAAGTAGACGGTGTAGGGATCCCGCATCGGCCCATCGGCAGACAGCTCGGCGCTGCTCCCGGCAATAAAGGTGCCTGCTGCCATCACCACCGGGTCTGCATAACCGGGCATCACCTCCGGAACTGGGGTGAGGTAGGAATCCACAGGAGAACTGTTTTGAATGGCGTGGCAAAAGGCCTGCAGCTTTTGCGGGGATCCCAATTGAATGGCCTGGATGATATCGGTGCGAGGAGCTTGAGGCAGAGGCGAGACCGGGTAGCCCAGATCAGAAAACACCTGCGCCGCCAGATGGGCGATCTTCACCGCTTCGGCCACCATCTGCGGGGCCAAGAACAAGCCTTGAAACAGAAGGCGGTTGAGATCTAGAGTTGCCCCCCCCTCCGAACCAATGCCCGGAGCCGTTAACCGACAAGCGGCTTGCTCCACCAGCTCTGCCCGCCCGGCCACATAGCCCCCTGCGGGAACGAGGGTGCCCCCCGGATTTTTGATCAGGGATCCGGCAATCAGATCTGCGCCCACATGGGTTGGCTCCTGGGTTTCCACAAATTCGCCGTAGCAATTGTCCACAAAAACCACAACTTCGGGGTTTTGCGCTTTGACCATTTGGATCATCTCGGCAATCTGGGCAATGGAAAAGCTGGGCCGCCAATCGTAGCCACAGGACCGCTGAATGTGAACCAAGCGGGTTTGCGGTCTGAGGGCGGTTTTCAGGGCCTGCCAATCGACAGTTCCCTCCCGCAAATCCAACTGGCGGTAACCGATGCCAAACTCCCGTAGGGATCCCCGCCCGGAACCCCGCAGACCGATGACCTCTTCAAGGGTGTCGTAAGGGGGGCCGGTAATGCTCAGCAGCTCATCCCCCGGACGCAGCACCCCAAACAAAGCACAGGCAATGGCATGGGTACCAGACACCATCTGCAGCCGCACCACTGCTGCCTCACAGCCCATGATCTGGGCAAACACCCGATCCAAAACCTGCCGCCCCTGGTCGTCGTGGCCATACCCCGACACCCCGGCAAAGTGATGGGATCCCACCCGCTGGTCGCGAAAGGCCCGCAGCACCCGCGCCAGGTTCTCTCTGAGGGTCTTCTCCACCGCCTGAAACTGCTCCTGTAGAGCCTCTTCTGCTCTGTCTAAAAGCTCTGCCGCCTTCAACGGGATCCCTCCGCCCACCCAGTCTGCCCCACCTTTTGCACACCAAGCTGGTTTCGAGGGTAGCATTTCAGCCACCCCGGAAAGAGTTGGCCTTCTCCCCACCGCTCCTCAAGGTGACTGCAGCGGCAGAACCGAGTTCCAAGTTCTTATGTACTTATGTAGCTGATACATTCACGCTGAACTCTCCTGAACATGGTTCAGGAAAGAAGCGATCGCATCCTGCCTATCTCTGAGCAGGAAGGCGGTATCCCGCAAAGCCCTGAGGAATACCCCCCGAGCGCTTTCCCCCTTCACTTCCCGGCAACCGTTGCGGTGGACTCAAGGATCAGGGGGAAACTTGGTCTACTATATCCCTCTCAATGACTTTTGCCAAACCGCCTAAAGCTCAGTAAATTCAGCAAAGTTCAGGGTTTTGGGGGTTAGAGGCATGCTCTCCGATAGAAACCTTACAGCATGGAACAGTGAACAACAGGCTTGTCAAAGCTAATACCGACAACAACACCATCTCTCAAGTCGAAAGCCTCATATTGATAAAAAATCGATAAAAAGCTTAATTTATATCAATATCCCTTCATTTTTGCTGTCAATGGCTATCCAATCAAGATGCTGCTAGGCTGTAGGATAATACCAACATACCCTGGAGGAAAGCTGAAGCATCTGGATTGCCGAGCTTATGGGCAATACGGCCCACCTTCAGTCTCTCAAAAACAGGTCAGAGTTAGAGACATTGTTTAACCAACTCAAAATCCAGCTCAGGAAGATTTTTAGCAGGCTAGATCTGTCTATGGGTTTGATGATAGATTTGGCTTTTGACTGAGGAACTTGCAACTTAAACTCTAAAAAACCTTTCCCAAAGACACTCAACACAGCCAATAGAAGTGCATGTCTTGCAGGGCGGGGATCCCGCTTCTCTACAGAGCTCCTGCGATTCGGGAAAATCTGGAATTCAACATCTCTGAAACATTAAGAGAGCCTAAATTTATTCTTAACCTCTGGCAGAGATCCTTGAGCGAGATGTTAACCTAGACTTAACCCAAGAGGTTAGTGCCACTCCCAAAGCCGATCTGCTCACCCTTGATGACAGGGCTCCATTTTTGCCAATTAAAGGGCTGACGTCGCCTGTGAGCTGGGATCGCTTTCCAGAGTTAGAGGGATCCCGGGTGGGGATGAGGCGCTATCTCAGGTATAAACCGACATGACTGGGAGAGTCCTCATGACTAAGCTTGTGATCCAAGGGAAAAACGTCGAGATTACCGACGCCATCCGCAGCTACGTTCAAGAAAAAATTGAGCGCGCTGTCAGTCATTTTGCCCAGATCACCAGTGAGGTTGATGTCAATCTATCGGTAGCCCGCAACCCCCGTATCAGTGCCAGCCAATCTGCCGAAGTGACCGTCTACGCCAATGGCACCGTGATCCGGGCGGAAGAAAGCAGCGAAAACCTCTATGCCAGCATCGACCGTGTGGCCGACAAGCTGGCCCGCAAGTTGCGCAAATACAAAGAACGGAACGGCATTCACCGCGTCCGCCACACCCCCAAAACCTCCGTGGCAGTGGCCCAGCAGCCCGCCACCGATCCGCTAAATACGGAACGGCAAGCGGAGTTACCGGCAGAGGTGGTGCGCACCAAGTACTTCGCCATGCCACCCATGACGGTTCAGGAAGCGTTGCACCAGTTGGAGCTGGTGGATCACGACTTCTACGTTTTCCGCAATATCGAAAATGGCGAGATCAACGTTATCTACGTCCGCAACCACGGTGGCTACGGCCTGATCCGCCCCCGCTAAAGCTTCGCGAAAATGCGTGGTGAATTTTCCCCCCGACTTGCTTCTCTAGGATCCAGCGGCGCTTTCTATCTGTTGCTACAACTTACCGATTCTGCTCTGCCGATTGGGGCCTATTCCCACTCCTGGGGCTTGGAAGCTGCCGTTCAAGCGGGTCAACTTCGCGATCGGGCTGGGGTGCAGCAATATCTGCTGGGGGTTTTACACATGGGCCTAGCCCCCACCGAGGGCAGAGCCTGTGCCTTGGCCCATTGTCTGTCCCGATTGGGAGCCGAGTCAGGAGTGGAGAAACTGCAGCAGCAACTGCAAGCAACCCGTTGGGCGGCAGAACCGCGCCAAGCCAGCTTGGATTTGGGCAAACGCCTAGCTCAACTGGCAGAACGCACCTGGGGAATCTCCGTCCCCAAAGCAGAGGGGGATCCACTGCATCATTCCGTGGTGTTTGGCTGGATCTGCGCTCAGGCGGGCATTGGGTTGGAAGATACCCTGCGTGCCTTCTTGTTCTCCTCCCTCACTGGGCTGGTCTCGGCAGCGGTGCGTCTGGTACCTTTGGGGCATACCGAGGGGCAAAGCCTATTGGCTCAGTTGTACGAGCCCATCGAGGCAGTGGTACACCAAGAGATCCTGCCGGTTGTGAAGCGGGCCGAAAGGCCAAACCTCTCCCCCAGCTGGCCGGCTTTGGGCAGCTTCACCCTCCTACAAGAACGCGATTGTCAAGTCCACCAACAGCTCTATTCCCGCCTTTTTCAATCTTGAAAGCCGTCAACCCTCACCCCTAAACCCTTCTCCCAGAGGGAGAGGGGAGTTCAGCTAGAAATCGCAGGAGCCCCGCACTGTACCCGTAGGGTCAGTGCCGGGAGGAATGCGCTTTGATGAATTACAATGAACTTATGAGCCAAGTCCTGACCGTCTCCTGTAAGCTCAAGGCGTCCCAGTCGCAAGCCGCCAAATTGGACGCGACGATGGAGGCTTTTGGCCAAGCCTTGAATTGGGTCAACCAGAACACGCCGGAGAAGATCGTCAACGCGGTCAAACTGCAATCCCTTTGCTACTACGAGACTCGAGCCCGGTTTGGCTTGTCCAGCAACTTGGCTCAACAGGTGTGCAGACGGGTAGCGGGTTCCCGCAAAGTGGCTAAGCAGAAAAAGCGTCCCGTCAAGGAGTTTAAGAGCGGCTTTGTTACCTACGACGCCCGTATCTTTTCGTTCCGTCAAAAAGACTGGACGGTGTCGCTGACCACGGTGGAAGGGAGAGAACGCTTTGAACTGGCCATTGGCAACTACCAGCGTGGGATGCTGGCTGGTTCCAACCCAAAAGCTGCCACGCTGATCAAGCGCAAAGATGGCTCCTACTACATCCAGATTTGCGTAGAGAAAAAGCCACCCAAGCAACAAGATACCGACAAGGTGATCGGGGTGGACTTGGGGAGGACAGATATTGCCCATACGTCAGAGGGGGACAACTGGAATGGACAGCAGTTGAGCAGAGTCCGAGAGCGCTACTCCCGGTTGAGGGCGGTACTCCAACGCAAAGCCAGTAAGGGCACACGCAGTTCGCGGCGCAGATGCCGTCAACTGTTGCAACGGCTGTCTGGCAAGGAGAGACGCTTTCAAGCGTGGGTCAATCATCGCATCTCCAAAGCTATTGTCTCTAGGGCAAAGACCACAAACAGCGCTATTGCTCTGGAAGACTTGACAGGGATCCGGGAAAGGGTCAATCAACAACCCCGCAGCAAAGCTGAGCGGCGTAGGACCAACAGTTGGGCGTTCTACCAACTACGTCAATTTCTGGAGTACAAGGCGAGGGTTGCAGGGGTTTCTCTGATTCTTGTGCCGCCCGCCTACACGTCGCAGACCTGCCACCGGTGTTTGCACATCCATCCCGACCCTGCGCAATCCTATCGCAGTGGCAAGTCGTTTAAGTGTGGGCACTGTGGATGGGAAGGGGATGCGGATTTGAATGGTGCGAATGTGATTGCGCTCTTGGGGGCTGTCGTAAACCAGCCTAGAGGTCCGGGCCTGTTTTGTTCTCTGGTAGAGCAGAACAGGCTCAGGGCTACTGAAAGCCCGCTCCGTACCGCTTAGCGGTCGGAGCCGGGTAGTTTACGGCTTCGTCGTCCATCCAGGAAGGGGGTACAGGTCGGCATCCATAGCTGGAATCCGAGCCATCGTAGCTACGGGGATCCCGCTGGTACTCCATCAAGGCTTGAAGGGTATCTCGGGGTGGAGTGGCACCGCGCAAGTCCTTCAAAGAGAGGGAAATGTTGGGAGCCGGCAAAGTGGCACCGCCCACATGACAATTCAAACAGGCGGACTGAAAACGATTTTTGCCGTCCGTGAGCTGCTCTGGGGTAAAGGTGAGGGTATGCTCTGCGGCATCTAGAGGCAATTCCACAGGGCCACTCACCCGCAAATACTGGTTCACGTAAGGATCAATGCGAGCCGCCACCGGACTGGCCAGCCCCAGCCACAACAAGGCCAGGATCCCGACCTAGGCCTAGAGGCGAGACGGGATCCGCCATCTCATAGGCAACTTCTGATCCAGATGCGGCATTAGAGATAGGCTGATAGGTCGCTGTGGCTTTCGTTCTTGGTACCACCCCAGCCGGGAACGGTCTTGGCCTGCACCAGAATGTAGCCCGCAATCAGCTTCAGATCCTCGTCGGTGAGGTTGCGCAGACGTGGATACTCACTGGTGAGCTGGGTGTTGGGGTGATACTCCAACAGAGACTCCACCCCGTCATAGGTGACTGGATTCTTGATGTAATCCACAATCGCCAGCACATTATCCCGTGGGGGAGTTGCCCCCTCCAGATCCGAAAGCTTCAAGCTCACATCCGGGTTGGGATAGGTCTGGCCGCCCACATGGCACTGGGCGCATGCGGTGTTGAATAGCTTCTTCCCTTTGGCCAACTGGGCTTCGGTAAAGGTAATAGACTCAGTTGGCGACAGAGCCACTGCAGGAATATCCCTAGCTGCAAACACTGGAGCCAGACCCCAGCCAAACCCAGCCATCAACGCAGCCAACAGCAGGACAAGCAACCGACGACGCGCTGGCGCAAACACCTTCTGAAAAGAAAAAGCTTTGCTAAACATGGTTCTCCGTAGATCAGCCTAGAAAGAGGAGAGGTGGGCTCCACTCCAGCCACAAACCCGACAACAGGATCAAGAATAGACCATTAAGAGATCATTTGCAGATGGGATCCGGGATAGTTTCCCAATGGTTCCATTTGCCTTTGGTGTTAAGTTTGATTACGGAGCTATGGCCTGTTGGGAGTCTGTTGGCCGAGAGCTGACTTGGCCACAGCCCAGTCGAGAGAACTGAGCAGGTAATGAGCAGGTAATATAGAGCTTGGCTTGCTTGCCTGGCAACCTCAGAGCAGGAGAATACGGCAGACTCCGTTCCAGGTTTTCCCCATGTCCTCTATTCGATTCCAGCCGTTGCGGGTGGCTTTCACCTGTGCGGATCCCAGTCAAGTGCAAATGCCCGTTGCCGATTTGCTGGCGGCCTTGCCGGCCTCACCGCTTCTGACCTACACAGACCCGGAAGCAGCGGACTTGCGGGTAGAGCTGTTGCCCGATGCCACTTATCACTTTTACCGGCGGGGGGAAGAGGTGGCTCTGGCGGCCTTCCGGATCCCGGTGAAGAAGCTACTGGCCCTGCCTCGCAAGCTGGTGCGGCTGTTGGAGCACGTGGCTGCTTTTGGTAATCTTTTGAACCTGCAACCTGCCAGCGATGCGCTGAGCAGCATCTTGGAAGTGGAATTTCTCCAACTGGAAACCCCGGCCAGCAGCTCTGCCCCTGCCGAAGTGAGCCCCCTGCCGCGGGATCCCCAAGGGAAAGTGCAAATCCAAGCAGGCCGCAACCTGGCCATTGCCTTGAGAAACAGAGCCCCCACTCCAGTGCATGTTTATGTCACCGTCTTTGACGAGCGGCGGTACAGCGTGGATTTGGTTTACCCCTATCAACCAGATCTGCCTGCCCGTTTACGCCCCAACGAGAGCCTGCTGATTGGCTCTGGCCCCCGCTACCTGCTGCAGATGCAGCTGCCAGAAGGAACAGACGTAGCGGTGGATCGCTTCAAAATCTGGGTCAGCAGCACCAGCATGCAGCCAGGCATTATGGTGATGCCCCCTCTGGGGCAACGGCTGGAACCTCCCTCAGAAGATCCCTACGGGGCCGGATCCCGTCTAGATCGAGAGGTAAGGCTGGCCGTTCTGGGCAAGGCAGGCAGCACTCCCATGCCAGCTTTTGCGGAGGATCCCTGGTGGTGTATGGAGCAAGCCGTCAAGATTGTGGCCTGAGCCGATGCTCTTGGGGACTTTTTCAGACTTTCAGAGATGGCTTTTCAGGATCCCATCAAAGGTAGACTCAACCTCATCGACGCCAATCACTGACAGGTGATAGAGGGAAGATAGACTACTTCTTGTATCTTGACTAACATCAGTTAAAACTATGAAAGCTTGGCTTCCCTGAAGACCGAGTTCATGAGCGATTCCGGAGTATTTTTGTATTTTATCTTGGTACCCACCTGTCCTCGATTCCACCCAGTAGAATTTATCATTGATATGGAAGAAAAGATCCATCTCAAAATCGGCTCTATTCGATAAAGTAACTTGGGCATTCGCGACGTAAGAGAAACTGATCTTTTCGGTGTGAGCCGCAACAAGGCGGATCAGCGTGCCCCTAACATATCTTTCCAGCCAGTTCCCTGCCAGAAAATTCAGCGCCTGAGGCGACCTACTGGGTCTCGCTACCAAAAGGCATCTGGGCGCCTTAGAGTATCTGTACTCTTCCAAAAATGCGATGTCGTGTAACTCCTTAGCAACTTGGCAAGTTGAACTGACTACTTGTGGAGGTTCGTCTCTAAGGTTTAGGAAGAAAGAACTGCCGCTCTTCATGTTTGATTTAACCATTCCATAAAATCTCTTGATAAAAGAGTATCGGCTGCCCATAAAGGCGGCTATTTGATCTAGCTTTTCCTCTTTTTCTTCCGCAGCTATGCTTTTTATCTTTATGTTTTTTGAGTTTAAGAACGACTCTATCTTTGATATATCAACAGTAGCTGTCCCATCCTTGTCTCTTAGTACTTCGTCTGGTGTCTCAGGATCTGGTGCTTTACCAATGACCTGAGTAACCTGCTCATTCTGGGAGTCCTGATTTGCAGTTGGGCATATCTCGGATCCATGAGAACTTTGAATAGTAACCCGTAGTTGCCGATAAATATCTTTGGCCTCTTCCACTAGATTTTCCAGAATGGCTAGCTGATTGTTCAGTTGCTGGCCATGTTCGGCCAACTTTACAGATATAGCTTGTAGAAAGTCTCTGCCCCAGTCCTGTAGCAAGCTTTGCTGGCTGTCAGCAAGGCGAAATTTAAACTCTTCAAGGGTAGCTTGGACGGCCTGTAACTTTTCCTGTAACTTTTGAGAAATCTTGTCTACCAATCCTTCGCTCAACTTGATGAGTGCTTTGTCCGGGTTGTTGAGTTCTTGGCTGCGTTGGCTTAGCTGCGAAGATATATCTCTGATAATCTCTCGTTTCCAGATTTCCAGTTTAGGACTGGCCCCATACTGGCGAGCAACGTAAATGCCTACCGAGAAACCAACAGCTGCCCCAATCAATAAAACCAAAACTAAGTCCATCAGATACTCCTGTCCTCTGCTGCTGTTACTTTTCTTTCCAGTTAACTGGATTACCTGCTTGCCTCAACATGATAGGAGGAGATAGGTGAATTTTCAAGCAGATGGGGACCTGCCTCTGACCGAAGCTGGGCGCCGACAAGGGATCCCAGCCAGCCTTGCTGAAGAGCTTCTTGAGCAGGAGTCAGTTCAGGCAACACCTCCAACGTGTAGACATCGGGCCGAGGGGGATCCAACGGGATCCAGAAATGTTTCAACTGATCGGCTTGAAAAACGCTCAAACAAATGATCTGGTGGGGCTGATAGGCCGTCAAGCGTTCCGCCAAGTTGGCAGCGCTCACCCTGAACCCATCCAGGGCCACCAGCTCATCGCCGGCCCAGATGCCCGCTTTTTGCGCCGGGGATCCCATCTCCACTGTGCTGATGCGATTGCCCTCGCCGTTGAAATTAAGGCCCAGGTATGGGATGGGGTTGGGGCGGCTGAAGTGGGCTTTAAGGGTGAGGCCAAAGGGGTGTAGGTAAGTGTTGTAGTCTAGCTCTTCCGTGCCTTCCACATAGGCTGCGAAAAACCGGCCAAGATCGGCACCGGCTGCCCGCTCAAACGCCTCCCGCAAGTCTTGGTCGCTGTAGCCCTTCCCTGACCGACCAAAGCGCTGCCACAGATCCTGCAAAGCCGTATCCAGGGATCCCTGACCGCCGGAAAGGTGACGGATGTGCAGATCCAGCAGCCAACAGACCAAAGCCCCTTTTAAGTAATAAGAAACCTGGCTGTTGAGGGTGTTTTCGTGGGGGCGGTAGAGTTTGATCCAGGTGTCGAAGCTGGATTCCCGCAGCGATTGCACGGCCCGGCCCGGAGTACGCTGCAAGCGACCAATCTGTTCGGAAAGAATCTTCAAGAAATCGCCGGCACTGAGGATCCCTGCCCTCAATAAGATGACATTTTCGTAATAGCTGGTCGCCCCCTCACAAAACCACAGACATTCCAGATAATTTTCCTGGTTGTAGTCGATCTTTTCCAATGCCAGCGGACGCAGACGCTTGACATTCCAGGCATGAAACAACTCGTGGGCCAGCAAAGACAAAAAGCGCCGATAGGACTCCGGCTGATGCAGCTCCAGCCCAGAGTAAAGAAGGGTGGTGCTGTACTTGTGCTCAAGGCCACCAAATCCTCCCGGCGACAAATGCACAATGAACCAGTAGCGGTCGTAGGGTAGCCCACCGAAAAACGCGGCTGTGGTTTTGACAATCGCCTTAGCATCAGCGACAGCCCGCTCCACATCCAGAGTGCCCGCCCCCCAAACCACAAGGTAATGCGGGATCCCTTCCACCTCAAACGATTGCACTCGATGTGGACCCACCTCCACCGGGCTATCCACCAGCTCGTCATAGTCCTCTGCCACAAAAGACTGGCCGGAAGTGGGATCCTCAGAAGGAGAGGTCAAGGGCCGCAAACTGGTGGCGATGTGCCAATCCGGCTTGGGGGGGATCACCGTCAAAGTGTAGGGTTCCCGCTCGCGACCGGGCACGTAGAGGAAGAGCGCTGCCCCGTTGAAATAGGCGTGGGTCAAATCCAGATGGTTTGTGCGCACCGTCAGCTCATAGGCATAGACCCGGTAGCACACCTTCACGGCAGAACAGCCCGGCGGATCGATCTGCCAGGTGTTCTTGTCCACCTTCCGCCAGGCCAAAGGGATCCCTTGCTCGGTTGCCGCCTGAAACTCCTGCACGTGACGGGCATATTCCCGCACCAGGTAGGATCCCGGCGTCCACACCGGCAGTCGCAGCCGCAAAGGCACCTCTGGATCCACCTCTTGGATCTGCAGTTCCACCTCCAGCAGGTGATTGGCCGGATCCGGCATCCGCACTGTGAAATGCTGGCGGCTCAGTTGAGAAGGTGCAGCAACGATAACCTCTGGGATCCCCATAGATAGATAGATAGATAGAATGTTCCAACCCACTCCACTCTCTACCGCCAAGGGCCGACGCAACCCCCAGCGACAATGGCTCTTATCCTAACCCCTGCTTTCGGTTGGGGATCCCTTTCTGGGGCAAAAACGAGACTCAAAAATGTAGCACGTGCTACAAAGATGCCTGGGCAGAACCTTCTACTTTAGGGTAAATCTTGGTATCATCATCGATTCTGAAGTCAAGGGGTTGCAACCTAGCCTAATGCTTCTAGATTGATCTTAATAGGTTGATCTTAGGTATAAACTGACCTTAAAAGGTTGATGAGTATGGCGGTGGCCGTAGCGGAAAAATCTCTGATCACAGCCTTCAAGCAATTGGGAGGCCCTCACCATCCTCCGGTTATCGAAACGTTTGAGCGCGGGAAGACCATTTTTTTTCCAGGGGATCCGGCGGAGCGGGTTTACTTTTTGGTGAAGGGAGCCGTTAAGCTCTCGCGGGTCTACGAAATGGGGGAGGAAATCACCGTCGCCCTCCTACGCGAAAACAGCATCTTCGGCGTGCTCTCCTTTATCACGGGACAGCGCTCCGACCGCTTTTATCACTCGGTGGCTTTTACACCTACTGAGTTGCTCTCTCTGCCGATCGAGCAGGTGGAGAAATCCCTACAGGAGAACGCCGAACTGGCCATGTTGCTGGTTAAAAGCCTGTCGTCTCGTATCTTGCAAACGGAGATGATGATCGAGACGCTGGCTCATCGCGACATGGGATCCCGTCTGGTCAGCTTTTTGTTGATTCTCTGTCGCGATTTCGGGGTGCCTGGCCCAGATGGGGTCACCATCGATCTCAAGCTGTCTCACCAGGCCATTGCCGAGGCCATTGGCTCAACCCGCGTCACCATCACCCGCCTGTTGGGAGAGCTGCGCAAGAAGAAGTACATCTCCATTCACAAGAAGAAGATCACCGTACACGACCCGATGCAGCTGAGCCATCGCTTTGCCTAGAAGGAAGAGGAGAACACCTCCTGAGTAGCACCTTGCCCAGGCAAACCCCGCTCGATGGTTGGTTGAAGCTCTACCCGGCTTATGTTCAGTCTACTGCTGCAGCCTTGAAGAATCTCTGTGCCCGAAGGACAGACTTAAAGTTTTCTGGAAGCTGACCGGATCGCGGGCAAGAATCTACTAGTCTATGGGGGGATCTGGCTTTGGCCAGAGCTATCTAGCCAATTGCTGAGGTGTAACTGTGGAAACAGCCATCGAGTGGATTACCGCCCATGAGATCCTCGACTCGCGAGGGCGTCCCACCCTAGAAGCCCTGGTGGGTCTAGCCAATGGAGCAACGGGCTTGGCGCAGGTTCCCAGCGGTGCCTCGACCGGTACCTTCGAGGCCCATGAGCTGCGGGATGGGGATCCCAAACGCTACGGCGGTAAGGGTGTGCTGAGGGCGGTGGAAAACATCCTTGGCCCCATCCAGTCGGAGCTGCAGGGAGAAGATGCCCTCAACCAAGCCCGTATTGACCAGTTGCTGATCGACCTGGACGGCACCCCCAACAAGTCCCGCCTGGGGGCCAACGCTATTTTGGCAGTTTCTCTGGCGACAGCCAAAGCGGCTGCGGAAGCAGTGGGCTTGCCTCTTTACAAATACCTGGGGGGGCCCTTTGCCAACCTGCTGCCGGTGCCGCTGATGAACGTGCTCAACGGCGGCGCCCACGCCGACAACAACGTCGATATTCAAGAATTTATGCTTGTGCCCATTGGAGCGGCCAGCTTTCGCGAGGCGCTGCGCTACGGGGCTGAGGTGTTTGCGGTACTAAAACAAGTGCTGCAGCAGAAGGGGCTGTCCACCGGTGTGGGGGATGAAGGGGGGTTTGCTCCTGATCTCGACTCCAATGCGGCGGCTTTGGATCTGCTGATGACGGCTATTGAACAGGCAGGCTACAAACCGGGAGCAGATATCGCCTTGGCCTTGGATGTGGCCGCCAACGAGCTGCTGCAGGATGGGCAATATCACTTTGAGGGCAAAGCCCACAGCGCGGCTGATATGGTGGCTTACTACCAGCAACTGCTGGCCAACTATCCCATCCTTTCCATTGAAGATGGGCTAGCGGAAGAAGACTGGGCCGGTTGGCAAGCCATGACCGCTCAACTGGGATCCCGGGTACAGCTGGTGGGAGATGACCTGTTTGTAACCAACCTGACCCGCCTGCAAAAGGGTATCGACAGCGCCGCCGCCAACGCCATTTTGATCAAGCCCAACCAAATCGGCACCCTGACGGAGACCGTCTCGGCCATCCAATTGGCAGTTCAAGCCGGCTTTCGCACCATCATCAGCCACCGCTCTGGCGAGACGGAAGACACCACCATTGCCGACTTGGCGGTGGCCACCCGTGCCGGGCAGATCAAAACCGGATCCCTCTGCCGCAGCGAGCGCATTGCCAAGTACAACCAACTGCTGCGCATCGAAGACGAGCTGGGGGAAGCGGCAGTTTATGCCGGTCGGGTGGGCCTGGGTCCTAGAGCTCGCTAACTTCCCGTTCCGTCCCAGGGGATCCCTAGCACCTGCACCAAAAAGGCCCAGCGGTCGGCAGCTTCCTCAATCAGCTTGCTGGTGGGCTTGCCGGCCCCGTGCCCTGCCTTGGTGTCGATGCGGATGAGGATGGGCTGGGATCCCCCCTGGGCTGCCTGCAGGGCAGCGGCAAACTTGAAGCTGTGGGCGGGCACCACCCGGTCGTCGTGATCTGCGGTGGTGATCAGGGTGGCGGGATAGGCAGTGCCGGGCTTGAGGTTGTGCAGAGGGGAATAGGCGTAGAGGGCCTTGAATTCCTCCGGGTTCTCCGGGGATCCGTACTCGGAGATCCAGGCCCAGCCGATGGTGAACTTATGAAAGCGCAGCATGTCGAACACCCCCACTGCCGGCAGGGCCGCTGCAAACAGCTCCGGCCTCTGAACCAGGCAGGCCCCCACCAGCAGGCCGCCGTTGCTGCCGCCGGAGATGGCCAACTTGGCGGGGTTGGTGTAGCCATGGGCTATCAGCCACTCGGCAGCGGCAATAAAGTCGTCGAACACCTTTTGCTTGTTGAGCTTGGTGCCCGCCTGGTGCCACTCTTCTCCGTACTCGCCGCCGCCGCGCAAACTTGGCTGGGCATAGACACCGCCCATTTCCAGCCAGGCCACCAGACCCACTGAAAAGCTGGGGGTAAGAGAGATGCCAAAGCCGCCGTAGCCATACAGCAGAGTGGGGTGATCCCCTGTCCGAGTCAGGCCGCGGCGGTGAACAAGAAACATGGGGATGCGGGTGCCATCTTTGCTGGTGTAGAACACCTGCTGCACCTCGTAGGCCTGGGGATCGAAATCCACCTGGGGCTGACGGAACAGGGTGCTGGTGCCGCTGGTGAAATCGTAGCGGTAGATGGTGGGTGGGGTGGTGAAGCTGGTGAAGGTGTAGAAGGTCTCGGTGTCGTAGCGCTTGCCGCCAAAGCCGCTGGCGGATCCCAGCCCGGGCAGCGGAATTTCTCCTAGGTAGCTACCGTCTAAAGCAAAGGTCTTGATCTGGGTGTGGGCGTCTTTGAGGTAGAAGGCCACAAACTGATTGTTGATCAAGCTAACCCCCTGCAGGGTCTCCTCCGCCTCGGGGATCACCTCCTGCACCCGGTCAGGCTGCTCCAAGTCGATGGCCACCAGTCGCCGCCGAGGAGCTTGGCAGTCCGTCAACAGCCAAAAGCGGGATCCGTCGTTGCCCACGAAGCTGTATTCGGCCTCAAACTCGCGGATGAGCTCTACTACAGGAGACTGGGGATCCCGCAAGTCTTTGTAGAAGATGAGGTTTTTGGGATCCGTACCCCGCCAGACGGAGATGATGAGGTAATTCCCATCTTCAGTAACCCCGCCGGCAAAGCCCCACTCTTTTTGGTCGGGGCGGTGATAGACCAAAACATCTTCTGACTGGGGGGTGCCCAGGCGGTGGTAGTAGAGCTTTTGAAAGTAGTTGACGCTTTCGTATTCGCTGCCGGGGGCCGGTTCGTCGTAGCGGCTGTAGAAAAATCCCTGCCCGTCCAGGGTCCAGCTTACTCCCGAGAACTTAATCCAGCGCAGGTGATCCGGCAAATCCTCGCCGGTCTCGATGTCCCGCACCTTCCACTCTTGCCAATCGGAGCCGGAGCAGGAGAGGCCATAGGCTAGATACCGTCCAGCGTGCTCCGCACTGCTGTCGCGAGCGCAGCTGATGGCAATGCCCGCTAGAGCCACCGTGCCGTCTTCCGAGAAGGTGTTGGGATCCAGCAAAACCCGCGCCTGGCCCTCTAGACTTTCTTGGGTGTAGAGAACGCTCTGGTTTTGCAGGCCGTCGTTTTTGAAGTAGAAGTAGCGGCCCCCTTCTTTGAAGGGCTGGCTGTATTTTTCATAGTTCCAGAGCTGGGTCAGGCGTTCTCGGATCCGCTGCCGGGCTGGGATCTGCTGCAAGTAGTTAAAGGTAAGGTGGTTTTGCGCCTCAATCCAGGCCCGCGTCTGCTCCGAATCCAGATCCTCCAGCCAGCGGTAGGGATCCGGCACCGGCTGCCCGTGGTAGATGTCCACAACAGTGGGATCGGGATAGCTGGGCGGGTAGTTGAGCATGAGACCTAAGCGCTAGAGCATGACTCTAGTCAATAATAAGCTCAACTATACTGAAAATAATGTATAATATGTTCAGTACGGATTACTACCAGTTGATCTTTCTGTTTACTTTCGAGTCTGCCAACATGGTAGCCAAAGCAAAGCAGAAAATTGGTAGTAAGACGACACGGAAACTGCGCTTTGGGTATTCTACTCAAAGCTTTGCGGGATACCGCCATTCTGTTCGGACTCCGTCCCGCTGACGCGAATGGAAACAAACAGAATGCTATCGCTGCATAGTTGAACAGTGATGTTCAGCAGTGTTCAGCGTAAATGTATCAGACCCATTCCACTATGGCAGAGGAGAAGCCAAAAACCCACTCTCCGGCTTTTGCCAGGCATGCTCGCTATAGTGGAAGCCGAGTTGCGGGATAGATTCTGTGTTGCAGGCTTCTCCTTTCTTCCAGGCCGGGCGGATGGGCGCCTATCCCCTGGGCTCAGGCTGCTATCACTTCTCGGTGTGGGCGCCCTTGGTTGAGCAGGTGGAGCTGAAGCTGCTCAGCCCTGTCCAACGTTGCTTTACTCTAGTGCGGGATGAGCAGGGCTATTGGCAGGGGGAGGTGGACGGGATCCCACCTGGGCCAGTGGACTACCTCTACCGCCTGCACACCCAGGCAGGGGTAGTGGAGCGACCAGACCCGGCCTCCCGCTGTCAACCGCATGGCGTTCATGGCCCCTCGCGGGTGGTGGATCCCCACTTCGACTGGCAGGATCAGGGGTGGAAGGGGATCCCCCTGTCTCAGTGGATCCTCTACGAGCTGCATGTAGGCACCTTTACCCTCGAGGGCACCTTTGCCGCTCTGATCCCTCGCCTGCCGGAATTGGTGGAGTTGGGGGTAAACGTGCTGGAGCTGATGCCGGTGGCCCAGTTTCCAGGAGAGCGCAACTGGGGCTACGACGGCGTCTACCCCTACGCGGTGCAGACCAGCTATGGAGGAGCGGCAGGCTTCAAAGCCCTAGTCAATGCCTGCCACCAACTGGGTTTGGCCGTCATCTTGGATGTGGTCTACAACCACCTGGGGCCGGAGGGGAACTACCTGCGGGATTTTGGCCCCTACTTCACCGACAAGTACCACACCCCTTGGGGGGATGCCCTCAACTTCGACGACCGCTATTCTGACGGCGTGCGAGAGTTTTTCCTACAAAACGCCGAGTACTGGCTGGAGGAGTTTCATCTCGATGGGCTGCGGCTGGACGCGGTGCATGCCATCTACGACTTCAGCGCCTACCCCTTCTTGCAGGAATTGGCAGAGCAGGTGGATGCCCTAGAAGCTCGCACTGGCCGGCCCAGGGTTCTCATTGCCGAAAGCGACCTCAACGATGTCCGCCTCATCACCCCCCGAGAGCAAGGGGGCTACGGGCTAGATGCCCAGTGGTGCGACGACTTTCACCACTCGGTTCACACCCTGCTCACCGGCGAAACAGTGGGCTACTACCAGGATTTTGGCCAATTGGAGCAACTGGCCAAGTCCTACCGGGAAAGCTACGTCTTTTCCGGCCAATACTCCCGCTACCGCGCCAGGCGTTACGGCAACTCCGCCGCCGGACGGTCAGGATCCCAATTTGTTGTCTGCATTCAAAACCACGACCAGGTGGGCAACCGCAGGCTGGGAGAGCGCCTTAGCCAGCTCACCTCTTTCGAGGGCCTCAAGTTGGCTGCCGCTGCCCTGCTGTTGGCCCCCATGCTGCCGCTGCTGTTTATGGGGGAAGAATACGGGGAGGTGGCCCCCTTTCTGTATTTTGTCAGCCACGGGGATCCCGACCTGGTGGAAGCGGTGCGCCAAGGACGCCGCCGCGAGTTCAGCGCCTTTGCCTGGCAGGGAGAGCCGCCGGATCCCCAAGCTGAAGAGACTTTCTTGCGCTCCAAGCTGAATTGGGAGTTGAAAAAGGCCGGTCACCACCAGGTTCTCTGGAAGTGGTACCAGGCCCTGATCCGGCTGCGCAAAACTCAACCGGCTCTCCAGCACTTGGAGCGGGATGGAGTGGAAGTGGAGCTGTTTTCGGGCGCTGGCCTTGCCCTGCACCGCCGCCAGGGATCCCAGGCTTTGCTTGCCCTTTTCAACTTCAGCCCCGATCAGCCAGTCACCTATACCCAATGGCCCAGCGGCACCTGGGAGAAGCTTTTGGATAGCCACGAGGCCCAGTGGTTGGGAAAGGGATCCCAACTGCCGGCAGAAAGCCAAGGGGATCCGGTTGAGGTACTGGGCTATGGAGTGGGCCTCTATGGTGCTTTGCACCGCTAACGCAGATGGCTGCGGCCAGAAGGGAAATCTCGACCGCTCCAGACCTGGCAAACGGAAACGGTCTAGCCGATCTTCGCGCCGCGGAAATAGAGGGAGTCAGGCAAGGGCCTGCGGGCGAGGCTGGGATTTCGGGAAGGTTTGCTCACCGGTTGGCCGCGATAGGTCAGCTTGGGCTTGGCAGGGTTGCCCGTAGGAGCAGCCTCTGGTTGGGACTGCACGGGTACGCCCGGCGACAGTTGAGCCCACACTTCCGCGTGATTCTCAAACTGCACCACAATGCTAAGAAATCCCCTTTCAATGTCGGCGCGACAGGCAGATATCGCGTCTTGGGCGCGTTTGTACACTTGCCGAAGGGCGTAGAAGTGATTCTGAAACTTGATCACCTCCACCAAACCCTGAGGAGTCGAAGCCCAGAAGCCACTGTCTGTATCGCTGTAGTCGAGAATAACCATGGCTAACTCCTACACTGACGAGTGGATGGATAAAGAATTCCCAACTCTTCCACTATGGATATCAAACGTCATGAAACGTAATGGTGAGCTTGATCACATTGACAATGTTTCGATATCTCTTGAGTGTCTTGATTGCAGCTATGTTGAATTACAGTAGTGCAACCGCTCCTTGGCTCTCAACTTTCCTCTTCCTAATGAGATAAAAACTGCGAGTTAGGGCCTCGGCGGTGCAGATTGTCAGGGGAACGTCTCAAGCTCGTTCAAAGCCCCTATTTTCAGATAGAATATCTACAGAATCACTATGGAAATAACTTGTAATCTTGACCGCAGCCGTAGCGCCAAGCCTCGCGGCGCCGCTTCCAGAAGTAGTCTTGGGGGTTGGTTTCCGGCTCCGGGCGATCTGTTAGCCTTTGCAGCAGCTCGTAGAGGCCAAGGGCGCCAAAGTGGCCCGCCCATGCCACCAGCTCCGGCAACCCCAACCGAGGCAAAAGTCTGGCTACCAAGCTGGGATCCCGACGCGTCATCCCCCACAGGGCCTGGGCCAAGCCGCCAAACTGCACCACATCCTGCAAAAAGGACTGCACCACCTGGGGGCCGGCGGCAACCATGGCCGCAAACACCCTGCTCAACAGGCGGTTAATGCTATTGGGATCCCAACTTTTGTTCTGCAGAGGGGGAATCATGGCCTTCTGAAATAGCCAGGTCACGGCCAAGTTGGGCTGGTAGGGTTGCAGCAGGGCCAGGGCTGCCTGGTTCAACTGCCGTTGCGCCAGGGCCTCGTGGATCCCCTGCTGTAGGCGATCCAGGTGGCGCAACATGGCGCCAAAGCCGCCAAAGCTTAGAGGCGACTGGCTGCCACTGCTATCCCCCACCGCCAATAGGCGATCCCAGGGCAGTTGCAGCGGGCTGCGGCGGTAGGCGGGGAAAACGCCACATAGCTTGCGCACCCAGCGGATCTGGGCCAGCTCCACCCCCTGGTAGGCTGGCAGCAGCCGGCAGTAATCCCGCCAGAGCTGCTCTAGACTAGGCCGCCGGGGATCCCGGTCGCAGTAGGTAAAAAGATAGGTGGTGCGCCCATCGCGGGCAGGGAAAGCTTCCCAAAAGGGCTGGTAGCCATTCTGGGCTGGGGTAAAGCTGTAGAAGAGATCTCCCGTGGGTTGGTCGGGCAGCCCCTGGGCACAGGATCCCACCACCAGACAGACGCTATCTGGCGGCTGCCCTTGGCGAGCCTGGGCCGCGATGGGCGAGCGGTGCCCCATGGCATCCACCAGCAGTTGAGCACGGATCTGTCCCTTGGTGGTCTGGAGGCAGATCCCATCGGGGTGAACGGTGGCACTTTGAAAGGCAGTCTGCTCCCACACTTGGCCCCCCCAGGCCAGGAAATGCTGCTTGAGGAACTCCAGGAGGCTGACTGGATCCACGCCCACATTCAGCACTCCCTCCACCCACCAGTGGGGGCCCTCCCCAAAGCCAATCCGCCCCCTCGGGTAGTGGGTAACCTGGACTGCCTCCCACTCGGGCGGGGTAAGCAGCTCCAGCTCTAACAACACCTGCAGCTCCTGGTGTGAGGTGTTCCACTCCTGCTCCCGCCCCCGCAGGATCCCGCGCTCCAGCAGGATCACCCGCCAGCCCCGCTTGGCCAAAGCCGCCCCCAGAAGGATCCCCAAGGTGCCGCCGGCAATCACCACATCGGCATCCCAGGATTGGCTGCCCAAACGAGCGGAAGAAGGGTGAACCACTGCCGGGGGCAGTTCCGCCTGCGGCTGCCGCAGGGATCCCCACCAGGCATCCGAGGTGGGCAAGGCTTCCGGCGGGGGGACAACTTCAGCCATCGGCAGGAGGAACCCACAAGACCATCCTCTTCACCCTAAATCAAGCCCCGACTTTTGAGGCGACGGTGGAGCAAAAGCAGCGTATCCGCCTCGCCGACATTGCCCGGAAACAACACCACCGGCAGGTTGGGAAAGCGGGGATGATCGGACGGGGTGATCACCATCGAGATCCCAGGGTAGACTTGCCCCAGCAGACGCACCGCCGGCAAGTCGAGGCCAGTGCTGAGGGTGTCGTTGGAGGTGATGCCGCCCTTGCTGATGAGATAGCCGATCCCTTCTGGCAGCCCCTGCACCACGCCCATCAACAACCGCGAAACCTTCTGTCCAAAAGCCAGGCGCATTTCTACGGCGTCCTTTTCAAAAGTCAGTTCCTCTCGGCTGGTGTAGACCACCGGCGTCAGACCCTGCTCATAGGCGCTGTGAACTTGGGCCAGGATCCCAGGCAGCAGCTCCGCGTCGGGATCCAATAGTCGCCTCACCTCCACCTCGATGCCTTGGGTTTCAGGCTCCTGCAGAAGGCGGGCCAACTGCTGGCTGGACTTTTGCACATGGGATCCCACAATCACCACCCCTGGCCGATCTGAGCGGACAAACCGCCCCATCTGCTCTGGCAGAACCGGCTGTGGCGGCAATTGGGCCAAAGCCGTCAAGAGGCTGGCGGCGCTGCGGAACAAAAAGCGCTTCCCCTGCTCTATAGCCGCCCAAACATCCTGGGCAAAGCGATCCAAATCCGCTTGAGTTTCTCCATCCACTACACAGCAGACATTCCCCTCCAGACTCAAAAGCCGCTCCAGACAGCCGGCGCGAATCTGCTCTAGGGTCAATCGCTCCACCTGCTCAGCCCGGATCCGCCCCTGGGTTTTCTCCTGCACATAGTCCGGCAAATAGCTGTGGTGGTAGCCAAACACCGCATCCCGAGCAAACTCCGTCTCATGCACCGGCACCCAGCGCTCCCCCACCCGTAGGTAGTGGACACTGTTGCGGGTGATGCGCCCTCCCTCAAAAAAGGCCGGCACCAGAAAATGGGCATCAAAAGGCCCCAGCTCTGCTGCCATCACATCCGTTTCCAGGGGGTAATGCCCCCGCAGCGTCGAGTCGGAGCGGCTGACGAAAATAGCCTGCTCACATCCCAGCTCCGCCATCACCTCCTTCAACGCCCCACATACCGACCGCGTCACCTCCGCTGCCTTCGCCGGGGGCAAAGCCCGAGTATTGGTGAGGATAAAGCGAATTGGCGAGCTATCCTGCAACCCCAGCTTCAAAGTCTGCGGATCCCAGCGGGTGAGGAGCAAGCAACTGTGAACGGTTTGGGATCCGGTGGGATCATCGTCCAACACAACGATAGGGGGGAGAGCCATGAGACCGTCTCAATGACAAAGCAACCCGAGAACTCCAGACAGACGAATCCCCCTCAAAGGGCAACCGCTATTTTCATCTTCCCCCAAGTTGGCCATCTTCCCTGCCCCTATTCCAGGCGAAGTTTGCCATGATTGAGATCAACTGGCTCTGTTGAATCCAAAACGACTGCAGACATTTCCCCCCTGCCCACATTCATGGGAGAAAGCCATGGGGCAAGCCGAGCTGCAACTTCACATCAAACGGGTACAGCAGGACGTGCTGCGCATGGGGGCGCTGGTGGAAAAGTCGGTGGTCTTGGCCCAGCAGGCCCTGTTTGAACAGAACTTGGCCGCCGCCGAACAGGTGATCGCCCAAGACAAGCAAATTGACCGTTTTTATCGTCAAATCGAGAAAGACTGTATTAATTTGATTGCCTTGCGCTCCCCGGTGGCGCGGGATCTGCGCTGGATCAGTACCCTGATGCAACTGGTACGCGATCTGGAGCGGATTGGCGACTACGCCAAAGATTTGGCCGAAGTGGCCCTGCGCTTGGTCATGTACCCGCCGCCCCCGGAGCTGGGTCGTATTCGCGTGATGATGCAGCGTTGCCAGAAAATGCTCAGCCACAGCCTGGTGGCCCTGACGGAATTGGATGCTGACCTGGGCCGACAACTGAAGCGGGAAGACGACGCCGTTGATGAAGATTACACTAACCTTTACAATACGTTGGCGCAGCAGTCTGACATTCGCGGATCGGTCGAGCCTATTCTATTGATGTTGCTGGCGATCCGTTACCTGGAGCGTCTGGCCGACCACAGCACCAACATCGGCCAGCGGGTTGCCTTCATTGTCACCGGCCAGCGTGACTAACGCCAACGGGTTGGGTCTTGCGATGTCTTAACCCCTCTTTTTCTTTTTTGCCAATACCCTTTGCCAATACCCAAAATGGACTTCTCTCGAATTTTTCAGCATTTTCTCTCTCAGCCTCCCGATCAATTGACCGACAAAGATACTCTTCTTGCCCTCTTGCAGTCCCCCGACCCAGAAGCGCCGGAAATGCTCGAGATTGCCCTCGATGGCCTGGTGCGGGCCGGGTTTCTGGAACGACTAGGGGATCCCCCTCGCTATCGGCGCAAGCCGGACGAATCTTTGGTGGTGGGGCGTTTGCGCTGTTCCAGCAAAGGCTTCTGCTTCGCCATTCGGGACGAGCCGGGGGTGGAGGATGTGTACATCCACGGCAGCAACCTCAGCGGCGCCTGGAATGGGGATCAGGTGTTGGCGCGGGTCACCAAAGATGGCAACCGTCGCCGCAGCCCTGAGGGAGAGGTGGTGGCCGTTGTGGAGCGGGCCAATTCTGCCCTGGTGGGTCGCCTCAAACAGACGGAACAGGGTTTTCGGGTGGTGCCCTTGGACGACCGGCTGCTGTTCGAGCTGGCCCTGACGGAGGGATCCCCTGTCGAGCTGGCAGAGGGGCGGGTGGCCTATGTGGAGGTGGATCGCTACCCGCTGGGGGATCTACCCCCAACCGGAACCATTCGCAAAATTTTGGGCGACGGCCCAGAGGCCTCCATCGATGCAGATTTGGTCTGTTGCAAGTACGACCTACCGCAGGAGTTTCCCGCTCCAGTGTTGGAGGCAGCAGCAGCTCTGCCCAAAAAGCTCAGCCGCTCTGACCAAAAGGGCCGCCGCGATCTGCGCGATTGGTTTTGCATCACTTTGGAGCCTTTGGATCTGCAGCATCCCCACGGCTTGGAACCCAACGTGGCTGTTTCCTTGCAGCGGCAAGAGAATGACCACTGGCTGCTGGGGATCCACATTGCCGACGTAGCCCACTGGCTGGATCCCGACCACCCCTTGGAGCAAGAGGCTCAGCAGCGGACGGCCACCGTCTACCTCGATACGATGGTGCTGCCTCTCTTTCCGCCGGAGGTGCACAACCGCCTGGCTCTGTTGCCACAGCAGGAGCGCTTGGCCTATTCACTGCTAGTGACCCTCGACCCAGAAGGGGTGGTACAAAACTTCGAGATTTACCCCAGCCTGGTGCAATCGCGGGCTCACCTGTCCTATGGTCAGGTGCAGGCTCTTTTGGCCACCACCGCCGACTTGGGCCCCGACGAAGAAGTGCCGGAGTTGATGGCCCTGCTGCAAAATCTGCTGCGCCTCAGCCAGATCCTGCGGGCCAAACGTCACCAGGCGGGGGGATTTGACCTGCCCCTGTTGGATTTGCTCACTCCCTACTCTGCCGATGAAAGCGGCTACGGCCCCCTCTTGATCAGCGATCGCCTCGGCGCCCATGCCCTGATGACGGAAATTCTCCTGCTGGCCAACCAAATCCTGGGCCACCATTTGCGCCAGTTGGGGATCCCTTCTTTGGCCCGCGTGCAGCCTGCCCCTGCCGCCGAGGCCCTGCAGAGCTTTTTGCGCCTGGCCAATGCCATGAAGCTGGATCTGAATTTGCAAGATCCCGCTGTCGTAACTCTGGCGGACTGGCAGCGGATTTGTGCCCGCATCACCGCTCCCGATGTGTTGGCCTCTGGCGCGAGCCCGGCCTTGGTGGCGCAGATGCTGGCCACCTTGCCCCCGGTCGAGTATCGTCTCCAGCCTCTGGAAGAACACCTGGGCCATTTTGGGTTGGGCCTCAAAGAACCCTACGCCACCTTTACGGCCCCCTTGCGCCGCTATGCCGACTTGCTCAATTTGCGTGCTCTGCACCTGGCCCTGAGCAAAGGACGCGATCGCCGCAGCCCTCGCTCCAAAACTGTGGTGGATCTGCACGGCCCCAGCGGCTACGGCCAAATCGACTGGCAAGTGTTGCCGCCCAAGGTGCAGGAGGAATGGCAGGCGTTTCTCCAGGCGCAACTGCCCAAAATTCAGGAGGGGTACCGGATCCGGCAGCAGGCGGAACGGGAGCTGATGGGCCTGAAGCGCTCTGAGTTCATGCAAAAGCACCTGGGAGAGGTGTTCCCCGGCCTGATCATCGGCGTCCAGAACTACGGCTTTTTTGTCCAGGTGGATCCCATCTTGGCGGAAGGCTTGGTGCGGGTCAGCACCCTGAAAAACGATTGGTACGAGTACCGCGGCCGTCAGCAGGCGCTGGTGGGACGCAAGAGTCGGCGCCAGTTTCGCCTGGGGGATCGGGTGGAGGTGCAGATTAAGAACGTGGATTACTACCGCCAACAAATTGACCTGGCGGTAATCGGGGAAGGCCGTCCCTACGAAGAAGAAGAATAAGGCGGGGATCCCTCCATGGATCGCAGCTGGAGAGGACGGTTGTTGCGAACTCTGGCTCTGGCAAAATAGGCGATACCTAGATCAGGAAGATCCTACCGGAGCTTCCGGCACCCAGCTCTACTGCCCCGAAAGAGTCCAGGGTGCTCCCTGTGTCTGTATTGCCTTCCTATACTGAGTAGCAAAGCTCTGCCGAACTCCTATGCAGCCCACCAATCCCAACCAATTTACCGAAAAAGCTTGGAGCGCCATTGTCCAATCCCAAGATGTGGCCCGGCGGCACCAGCAGCAACAGTTGGAAACCGAGCATTTGCTGATCTCCCTTCTGGATCAAGAGGGGGGGCTCACCCAAACCCTCCTGCAACGGGCAGGTATCGATCCAAAGCTGGTGCGGGATAAAGTGGAAAGCTTCATCAACCAGCAGCCCAAGTTGGCGCGGGTGGATCAGCTCTACTTGGGTCGCGGCCTGGAAACCACCCTGGATCGGGCCGAGGAGTTTCGCAAAGAGTACGGCGATGATTTCATCTCGGTGGAGCACTTGTTTTTGGGATCCCTGCAAGATGAGCGGGTGGGCAAGCGGGTCTTGGCACCCCTGGGCCTGACGGTAGAGCGCCTCAAACCGGTCATCAAAGAGGTGCGAGGCAAACAGCGGGTCACCGACAAAAACCCCGAATCCCGCTACGAAGCCCTGGAGCGCTATGGCCGCGATCTCACCCAGGCGGCCCGCGAAGGGAAGCTGGACCCGGTGATCGGGCGAGATGACGAGATCCGCCGCGTCATTCAGGTGCTCTCCCGCCGCACCAAAAACAACCCCGTCCTCATCGGCGAACCCGGCGTGGGGAAAACAGCCATTGTGGAGGGCCTAGCCCAGCGCATCAACCGGGGAGATGTGCCGGAGTCTCTGAAAAACCGGCGAGTCATTGCTCTGGACATGGGCGCTCTCATTGCCGGGGCCAAGTACCGCGGGGAATTTGAAGACCGCCTCAAAGCTGTGCTCAAAGAGGTCACTGAATCCGAAGGCCAGATCATCCTCTTCATCGACGAGTTGCACACCGTTGTCGGCGCCGGGGCCGGCGAAGGGGCCATGGATGCCGGCAACTTGCTCAAACCCATGCTGGCGCGGGGCGAGTTGCGCTGTATCGGCGCCACCACCCTGGATGAATACCGCAAGCACATCGAAAAAGATGCGGCCCTAGAACGCCGCTTTCAGCCGGTGTACGTGGATCAGCCTTCGGTGGAAGATACCATCTCCATCCTGCGCGGCCTCAAAGAGCGCTACGAGCTGCACCATGGGGTCAAAATCAGCGACTCCGCCTTGGTGGCGGCAGCGGTGCTCTCCAACCGCTACATCTCCGAGCGCTTCCTGCCCGACAAAGCCATCGACCTGGTGGACGAGGCGGCGGCCAAGCTGAAGATGGAGATCACCTCCAAGCCCGTCGAGCTGGACGAGATCGACCGGCGCATCATGCAACTGCAGATGGAGGAGCTCTCCCTGAAAAAAGAAGATGATGCTGCCTCTAGAGATCGCCTCAGCAAAATTGAGCAGGAGCTGGCCAACCTGACGGAGCGACAACGGGAGTTGAATGCTCGCTGGCAATTTGAAAAAGAGGCTATCGAACGCCTGCAAAGCCTTAAAGCCGAGCGGGACGCCGTCAAGCTTCAAATCGAACAGGCTGAACAAAAATATGACCTCAACCGCGCTGCCGAGCTCAAGTACGGCAAGCTGATGGAATTGGAGCGGCAAATCCAAGAGCAGGAGGCTCACCTGGCCAAGCTGCAGGCCAACGGCGAGCCGCTGCTGCGGGAGCAAGTGACTCCCGAAGATATTGCCGAGATCGTCTCCCGCTGGACGGGGATCCCAGTCACCAGCCTGATGGAGTCGGAAAAGCAGAAGCTGCTGCGCCTGGAAGCCCATTTGCACCAGCGGGTGGTGGGCCAAGACGAGGCGGTAGCCGCCGTAGCGGCAGCCATTCGGCGCGCCCGGGCCGGCATGAAGGATCCCAATCGCCCCATCGGCTCTTTCCTGTTCATGGGGCCCACTGGCGTGGGGAAAACCGAGCTGGCCCGTGCCTTGGCGGAGTTCCTCTTCGACACTTCCGAGGCGATGGTGCGCATCGACATGTCCGAGTACATGGAGAAGCACTCGGTCTCTCGTCTAATCGGAGCTCCTCCAGGCTACGTGGGCTACGAAGAAGGCGGGCAGCTCTCCGAGGCGGTGCGGCGACGCCCCTACTCGGTGGTGCTGTTTGACGAGGTGGAAAAAGCCCACCCGGATGTCTTCAACATCCTGCTGCAGGTGCTGGACGATGGCCGCATCACCGACTCCCAAGGGCGGACAGTGGACTTCAAAAACACCATCATCATCATGACCAGCAACATCGGCAGCGATCTCATCCTGGAAATTGGGGCCGATGAAAGCCGCTACGAGGAGATGAAAACTCAGGTGCTGGCCATGCTGCGGCACCACTTCCGACCGGAGTTCCTCAACCGGGTGGACGAGCTGATCATCTTCCACGCCCTCACCAAAGAGCAAATTCGCCAGATTGTCGGCCTGCAAATGCAGCGGGTGGAAAAGCTGCTGGCAGATCAGCAAATCGAGATCCTGCTCACCGAAGAAGCCAAGGACTACCTGGCAGAGGTGGGCTACGACCCCGTGTTCGGGGCCCGTCCCCTGAAGCGGGTGATCCAGCGGGAGATCGAAAATCCCATTGCCACCAAGCTGCTGGAAAACGAGTTCCTACCCGGCGACCGCATTTTGGTGGATGTAGCCAACGAGCGGTTGATCTTCCGCAAGATCGGCTCTCAGCCCAGCCAAGAGCCGCCGGCGGCTGTGGCCGTCAGCTAAGTCGGGGTCCTTCCGTCAAAGCGTAATCACTTGGTCAGGTGGGTTGTCTTTCAAGGCCTCGTAGAGGTCAGGGAAACAGCCCACCTGCACGCCTTTGACCACGTTTTTAGGAACGCAGTAGCCCGGCTCCTTGCACCCACGTCCCTGGGCGTCGCACCACTTGGGTTCCCCTTCCGCCAGGTTGCGCTCCAGGGCGCACATGTCGCACATCATCAGAAAAATGTTTTGCGCTTCGGCAATCTTGGCTAGGCGCTCGCCGATGGGATCCCCCTGCCGCAAAACAAAGCAGTTGTCGTCGAAAAAGAACATGCCCACCACCTGCGCTCCATGCACCCCTGCTTCTAGCTGGGGCAGGATCATCTGGCCCAACTTATAGGTGCCGCAGCGAGGGTGAGTGAACACGTAGGCAACTTTCATGAGGCCCTCCTTGCTGTTTTCAATTTTGATTATCAGTAATTATCATTTTCAGAGTAACACGAGTTTCTGGGCCAGAGTTGCCGGACCCAGCAGGCCGAGGTGTGTGGTGATCGGCAAACCAGCCTGAGACCGTTCCTGAGGCTTTTGCGCCATCCCGCCCTCAGGCCTGGCTTCTCTCCCACAAAGGGAGAGGGAAGCTAGGATAGGCTACTGCGCCACTTCTGTCCTGCTGCTATCGGAAGCCCTTGCGGGATAGCAGGGATCCCTGGCTAGCGCTGAAACTGAAGAGCCTTTCCCCGCACCGAGGGATCCACCTGGCCGTTTTGAAAGGCAATCTGTCCGCCCACGATCGTGACTAGGGGCCAGCCCACCAATTCCCAGCCCTCGAAGGGACTCCAGCCGCATTTGGTCAGCAGCTCTTCCCGCCGCACCGGTTTGGGTGTGTGGCGATCCACCAGCACCAGGTCGGCGTCGTAGCCCACCTGCAGCCGCCCTTTGTTGGGGATCCGGTAGAGGCGGGCCGGCGCCTCACACATCCACTGCACCACCTGCGCCAGCGTGCAGCGGCCCTGCTGCGCTGCAGTCAGCATCAGGGGCAAGGCCGTCTCTACTCCCGGCATACCCGAGGGGGAGTGGGGGTAGGGCTGAGCCTTTTCTTCCAGAGTATGGGGGGCATGGTCAGTGGCAATGCAATCCAGGATCCCGTCCTGCAGCCCCTGCCACAGTTGCTCCGAATTGGGGGGATCCCGCAGGGGGGGGTTCATCTGGGCCAGGGATCCCAGCCGGGCGTAATCGGCGGTGCTGAGCAGCAGGTGCTGAGGGGTCACTTCTGCCGTCACCCAGGCCGGCTTGTGCTGGCGCAGCAGTTCCACCTCTAGGCCGGTGGAGAGGTGCAAAATGTGCAGCCGATGGCGGTAGCGGGTGGCCAAGTCCAAAGCCCGCCGTGAGGCGATCAGGGCCGATTCCTCGTCCTGAATTTGCGAGTGAACGGCTACATCTGTGCGTCCGGCAAACAGGGCCTTACGGGCTTTGATGCGAGACAGATCTTCGGCATGGACGGCAATTAAAAAGTTGGGATCCGTTTCCCCGAAAATCCGCTCCAGCGCCGCCTGATCATCCACCAACAGGGGCCCATGCATGGATCCCATGAAGATTTTGATGCCACAGGCTCCCTGCACCGTTTGCAACTCTTCTAAGTTATCGGCAGTGGCCCCGATGAAAAAGCCGTAATTGACCACACACTTGCTGCCTGCACGGGCCAACTTGTCATCCAGCGTCGCTTGGTCAATCGTCAGCGGGTCGGTGTTGGGCATCTCCAAAAAGCTGGTCACCCCGCCCCGGGCACAGGCCCAGGATCCCGTCTGCAGGTCTTCTTTGTGCTCTCGGCCCGGCTCGCGGAAGTGAACTTGCGGATCGATCACCCCCGGCATCAAGGTATGGCCCTCGGCGTCGATGACCTTGGCCACCCCTTCTGGCGAGAGGTTTTGGCCGATTTGGGCAATGCGCCCCTCCCGCACCAGCACATCCCCCCGCCAGGGATCCCCTTCCGGCACCAGCAGCTCAGCATTTCGGATCAGCAAATCTCCAGACAAAGCTCCGCCCTCCCCCAAAGGCGCTCTCAAGATAAAGACTATTGACTTGGCTCCGCCAGCACAGCCGCATCTGGATCCACTAACAGATGGGCGATCAGCCGATCCACCAACCGCGAGAGGGTTGCCTGTTCTTCTGGGCTGAGACAGCCGTAGGTTTGCTCCCGCAACTGCCAAATCAGAGGGGGTAAAACGTCTTTCAGCTCCTCCCCTGCAGGTGTGAGGTAGACCCGCCAAATCCGCCGATCCTCAGGATCTCGCTGCCGCCGGATCAGCTCCCGTTTTTCCATGCCATCCAACACCCCGGTCATGGTGCCCCCCAACTGCTGCAAGCGCTCACAAATAGTGGAAGTAGGGATCCCGTCTTCTTCCCAAAGGCAGCAGAGCACCACCCAATGGGAGATGGTCAGGCCAAAAGGCTCCAAATGAGACTGCAACTTCCGCCGCACCAATTGAGACAACAGCCGAATGCGGTAGCCCAGGGAGTTGGGGGCGAGAATGTCATGCCACCGTTCCAGGAAAGCCTGCTTTTCCGATTGAACCATCTCCCCGGTTTGACTGTTTCCCATCGGCGGCCTGGAATGCTCGGAATCTAAATCGCCCTATTTTATCTTTTACTGAGGAGAAGGAGAGAAGGAGCTTACGGTTTGCCGAGAAGGTTGTGTGATCTGCAGTACGGCCTAGCCCTTGCACAGCCAACAGACGATCTGCGGCCATTACAGTTGCAAAAGATATCCATAAAGATATCCATCAGGCCATACAACATTTTTTGGCTACCCATCAGCTAGAAATTGCAGGAGCCCCGCACTGTACCCGTAGGGTCGGTGTCGGGAGGAATGCTATAATAATACTGCGGACACCAGAAACGGTTGTTTAAGGCACTGGTAACGGTCGATTGGGGGTGCTGTAAACCACCCCAGAGGCTCGTGCTTGGCTTGCTAACTGCAGGGCTACTAAAAGCCCGCTCCGTACCGCCTAGCGGTTGGTGTCGGGTAGTTTACGTCACAGCCGACTGGGATCCCTGACAAGCAAAAGATGGGCTTGCCTTGGCCGGAGTCGATAACGCTGGAAAAGGCTGGCACAGAGATTTGCCAAGGCAGTTCGGATGGCACTAGAGTAGCGTCAAGTCTTTTGCCAG
This sequence comes from Thermostichus sp. MS-CIW-26, assembly GCF_054059115.1. Classification (NCBI taxonomy): domain Bacteria; kingdom Bacillati; phylum Cyanobacteriota; class Cyanophyceae; order Thermostichales; family Thermostichaceae; genus Thermostichus; species Thermostichus sp. MS-CIW-26. Next base: position 14,597 of record NZ_JBSSBV010000005.1, on the reverse strand, counting down.
CCCGTTGTCCTTTGCAAGTGTCTTTGTGAGGTCATCATGCCGCTTATCCCACAGGGGTTGCGCCCCCATCGTCGTCTCCTCTGGGCAGGGATCCCGTTAGCTGGTGCTTTGGCCTTGGGGGCCTGCTGGAGCAACCCCACAGGTGCTGAAGTCGAGTCTCCCACATTGACTCAGAATCCCTTCCCCCCCATCCCCACTCCACCGCCGCCGCTGCCTTCCCCAAGTGGGACTCCAGGCCTTCCCCCTTGGTGGCCCCGCGCCCAATCGCCGCAGTGGGAAGATTCTCCTTACGCTTCGGTCTTGTCCGGCTTTTTGCAAGGATTGGCGGCCCAAGGGGGAGCGCTCTCTCAACAGGGGATCCTGCTCTGGACGCCGGAAGGGGAGCTGTTGGCGGAGCATGGGCTGGATCGACCTTTGCCGGTGGGAGCCTTGGATCAGTTGGCCATCAGCTTGATGGCCCTGGAGACTTGGGGTTACGAGCATCGCTTTGAGACCCGCTTCTACACCACAGGCCATCGGTTGGGCCATCGCTTGACGGGAGATTTGATCCTGGTGGGTGGCGGGGATCCCTATTTCACGGAAGCGAATGTGGCAGAGCTGGCCCGCCATTTGCATAGCCTCAACATTCGCCAGATCGACGGGGATGTGAAGGTGTTGCCCCCCTTCCGTTTGCTGGGCCAACCCGATCCTTTGGGCGGCGCTCAGCGTTTGGCAGAACTCCTCAGCAATACTCAACAACCCCATCCGGTTGCCATTCGCGGCTCGGTGTCAGTCCTAACAGCCCTCCCCGCGGACGCCCACTGCCTGGCCAGCTACACCTCGCTACGGCTGGGATCCCTGTTGCAGATCCTCAATGGCAGCAACGACCGAGCCATGGCAGAAGCCCTGTTGGCGGAACTGGGGGGCGAAACAGCCCTGCTGGAGTACCTGCGGCAGCGGTTGGTGGCTCAGCCCATTTCCCGCCTGGATTCCCAAATGGCCCCCGCCGAGCAAGACATTCGCCTGGGGCAAAGAGGGCGAGCGCTGTACCTTTCCCCCCGCGCCCTAGCTCATCTCTGGGAACACCTGGTAGATTTCACAGATGGGGATCCGACTCGGATCTTGCCCAGAGCGGGCACTGGCCACAGCACCCTGCGGGCGCGCACCTTGCCCCCAGGCACGGCTGCTCAGGTGGGATCCGCTGCGGATCGGCTGATGATGATGGGGCAATTGCCGGATGGCACCCGCTTTATCCTGCTCAACCAAGGTCCTGACCTGGGCATTTTGCGCCAGCAACAGGATCAGTTTCTGCAGGATGTGGTGGCCATTTCTGAGCCTCTCCGCCGCTAATGCTGACCTCAATTCGAACTTAATTTGAGATACAGCTCTCCCCCCCACTTTCCCCATAGGAGGCGGAAGCTCAAGACCCCAGAGCCCCACAGGTTAGGAACAGGGTCAATTCATTTAAGAATGAGACGGCCCTGCAGCTAAGAAGGCATGGAGGTAGACCTCAGGAGGAAGCTTAGACCTGAGAGAGAGTCATAGGGTATGTCCAGGAAGGGAGCAGTTGCACGGATGAACAAGGTTAGTCGTGCAACAGTTTATCGCTGGCTGAACCGAGAAGACCTGAGGCCGACAAAAGTCAAGACCCGCAAGCGCAAGATAGACTCGGCTGCCCTGCAGCAAGACGGAGACCAGTACCCAGAAGCTCGACTGAAGGATAGAGCCCGGTCTGGCGTCCAACCCGTCCTGCCAGCGGGACGGGGTCCTCGCGCTATTGACTGTGCTCTTGAGAATGAGAAGGTGAAAGTAGCACAAAAAAAGAGTTATGGTCATTTCAATTAAACCAGGAGACTGCGCCCACACCTAAAACTTTGAATGCACGGGGCCATAGGGCTTTTCTCAATGGCCCAGGCAATGGCTCAGGCGTCTCACCCTAACCTGAAATGACTACCCGAAATGACCATAAGTACCTGTTTTTCTCCGACAATTGACTTTTGCTGCTGATGCAAACTCTTTGGCAGACCATCGCCCAGCACCTTTCAGAAGCAACAGGGGATCCCTTACGGCCCCTACAGTATCGTTCTGTGGGCGGAGGCAGCATCAACGCCACCTATCGGTTTTCCTGCGCTTCCCAAAGCCCTCTTGCAGAAGGGGTAAAAGACTACTTCGTCAAATTGGCCCGTGGGGGAGAAAGGGCGCTGGAGATGTTTGCAGCGGAAGCTGCGGGCTTGCAAACCCTAGCGGCTGCCCAGGCCATTCGCGTGCCCCAGCCCATCATCTGGGGATCCGTAGGAGAGCAGGCCTACTTGGTGCTGGAATACCTGGAGCTAACCTCGCCCCGTCCGCAGACTGCGGGTTTATTGGGATCCCAGTTGGCCCAGTTGCACCGCACCCTATCCCCCAACGGCAGCTACGGTTGGGAGCGCGACAACACCATCGGCTCTACGCCTCAGATCAACAGTTGGCGGCAGAATTGGCCGGATTTTTATCGGGAACAGCGGCTGCTCTACCAGGTGAAATTGGCTTGCCAACAGGGGTATCGCGGCACGTGGGTGGCCCAAGCCGAACGGGTAATGGCGGAGCTGGAAGCCTTTTTTCAGGACTACAGGCCAGAACCCGCTCTGTTGCATGGAGATCTGTGGGGCGGCAACTACGGGGCCTTGGCCGATGGATCCCCGGTGATTTTCGATCCGGCCACCTACTACGGGGATCGAGAGACGGATCTGGCGATGACAGAATTGTTTGGGGGCTTTCCAGCCGAGTTCTATCGGGCTTATCAGCAGGCCTACCCCTTGGACGAGGGGTATCCCCACCGCAAGCCCCTCTACCAGCTCTACCACTGGCTCAACCATCTCAACCTGTTTGGAGAGGGCTACCTAGGCTCGGTGCAGCGGGCTTTGCAGCAGTGTTTGCAATTTCTTGGATAAATCGTATGGTTGTTCAGGTTAAGATGAGACGCCTGGGCTACTGATCGCGCCAGCGGGACGGAGTCCTTGAAAAACCTTCTAACCCCCTGCATTATTGCTCCGCAACGCTATTGTTCCGCAACGCTGACGCGAAGACGCGACCAACGGTTTAGGTGTGGGCACAGTGTTCTGAGTTTGAGTGGAAATGACGATATGTCCATTCCCAAGCCGTTCGCGCCAGTGGGACAGAGTCCTTGGGGGGTAGCTCCCTCTGGGAGAGAAGCTGGGGGTGAGGGGGATCTGTCTCGAAGTAAACTGATCTGAAACGGCTAGGGGGTCTTCTCCGGCGAGGATTCCCCTGCCATGACCACAGCCCCCATGTCCCCCAACAGGCGCGACTGGTTGCGCAATACTCCCAGCAAATTAAGCCGGTTGGCCCGTCGCACAGGATCCGGATCCATCACCAAAACGGCTTCAAAAAACTGAGCTACCTGAGGGGCTGCTGCTTGCAGAGCTTCCACCAAGGGGACAAAGTCTCCCTGAAGGGCTGGCTCCACCCCCAGGCGATAGACCTTCTGGCAAGCCTCGTACAACTCCCTTTCTGCCGCCTCCTGCAACTGACCGGGATCCACGGCGGCTGCCGGATCCACCACGGCGTAGTCCAAGTCCCCTTGGGCTGCCAGGCGGGCGCAGCGATTGAGGGTGGGATAGAGATCCGCCAATTCCCCGGTGGCCCGCAGGTGTTGCAGGTACTCCGCCCGCAGCAAAGTCAAGGGCAGGTTGCCCAGGGCCCGCATGGTGAGCTCGGCCTTCTGGGGATCCTCCGCTTTGACCGACTCGGGATCCCCCACCACAGCCCTGACCAAGTCGTAATCAATCCGTTTTTCCTCCTGCAAAAGGGTCTGTATCCGTTGGGCCAAAAACTCCTGCAAGGCTCGCAAGGTGTGGACATCTCCCAAGGCCTGCGGCCCGCCAGCGCGAACGGCATAGTCCTGCACCACACTCTGCAACAGGGAGTTAAAGTCAAAAGTCCAGCCGGCATCCCAGGCAACCAGCACCAGGCTGTTGGCGGCCCGCCGCAGGGCAAAGCGATCCGAGGAGCCGGTGGGGATCCGCCCCAAGTGAAACATGCCCACCAAGGTATCCAGGCGATCTGCCCAGCCCACCACCCGCCCGGTCAAGGAATTGGGCAAAGCGTCCCCCGCTCCCAAAGGCCAGTAGTGTTGCTCAATCCCCTCGGCCACCGCCTCCGGTTCCCCATCCTGCCGAGCGTAGTCGGCCCCCATGATCCCCTGCAGCTCCGGGAACTCGTACACCATTTGGGTAACCAGATCCGCCTTGCACAGGTAAGCCGTGCGATCCACCAGCGCCTGCTCCTGGGGATCCAAGTTCAGGGCAGCGGCAATGAGGCGGCTGATGTGGCGGATGCGCTCCACCTTGTCCCGCATGGAGCCCAGCCCTTCGGCAAAAGTAACCGCCTGCAGGCGTTCCACCCGCTGCGCCAAGGGGATCCGCCGATCCTCCTCGTAGAAAAAGCGGGCATCCGCCAGGCGCGCCCGCACCACACGGCTGTTGCCTGCCCCGATCCGCTCCGATTGCCGGGGGTCGCCGTTGGAGATGGTGATGAAATAGGGCAGCAATTTTCTGGGATCCCGGCCATCCCGTACTGGGAAGTAGCGCTGGTGAGTGATCATCACCGTCTCGATCACCGCAGGGGGCAAGCGCAAAAACTCTGGCTCAAAGCGCCCCAAAACCGCCGTCGGCCACTCCACCAAGTGCACCACCTCCCGCAGCAAAGGAGCAGGGATCTGGGCTTCCCCATTCACTTGCCTGGCCAGCTTGGTCACCTCAGCCTGAATGTATGCCTCTCGCGCTGTTGGATCGGGGCTGACCCCCGCCTCTTGCATTTGCTGAACGTAGCTCTCGGCCCGCTCCAGGACAACCTGCTGGGATCCCAAAACGCGGTGCCCCCGGCTCACCCGCCCCGCCACCAAGCCCGGCATGGAATTGTCCTCGTGGGTCGGCAGCAGCAAAGGCAGCACCTGATCATCCCAAAGGGAGACCAGCCAGCGGATGGGGCGCGGAAACTTCAGATCCCCGCAGGCCCAGCGCATCAGCCGTTCACCACTCAAGTTGGTAATCCAGGCGGGTGCCAGTTCCTGGAGCACAGCTGCTGTTGGTCGGCCCCGCACCCGCTGCACCGCAAACACAAAGGATCCCTTGCCCACTTGCCGGATTTCCAGGCTGCCGGGATCCACCCCTTGTTTTTGGGCAAATTTTTCCCCGGCAGGGGTGAGCTGGCCATCTTGGTAGGCGACCTGAACCGGCGGCCCCTTCACCTCCAAAGTGCGATCCGGCTGCTGGGTGGGCAACCCCTGCAACAGAACCGCCAGGCGGCGCGGCGTACCGAAAAGCTGCATCTGCTCCGCTTGCAAATGGGCCTCCGCCAAAGAGGCCGGGATCCCGGTTCGCCACTGCTCCAGAGCCGAATCCACAAAACTGGCTGGGAGCTCTTCACAGCCGACTTCTAGCAAATAGGCAACCATACTCCTGTGCTCCGCAGGGCACTATCCCCACTTCCTCAATCAACATAGTCTATGGCTCTGGGCCTCCCTTCTGGCTCACGACTGCTCCGAACCTGGGGTATCCCAGTTTACCAGGGGAGCCGGGGCGTCGTTGAGACAAGAGCTCCAGTCCGCCAGACAACACCCCAATGCCATCCCTGTCAAGTGGGCTCTGCGGCCGCCAGAACCCCATCTCCTTGGCGCAAGGGATGAGCTGAATCCCGCGGCAAATGCGCCACGATGATGGGAAGGCTGGGTCGGTTGCGGGCGATGGTCTCCGGCTCTCGGCCCAGGCGCGACCGGTTGCCGGTTTCACTGGGAATCAACACCAACACATCTCCCGGCTGCAGCGCTTTAAAGACTTCCGCCACCACCCCCCCCTGCACCCGCTGAACCGGCAAGTGGGCATAGCTTTCTGCCGGCAAGGCTGGGGAGCGTTCCCGCCCAGGTCGGGTTTGCACCAGCAGGATCTGCAAACCCGCTTTCAATTCGCCGGCCAGCGTCTGCGCCAGCCCAAGGGTCTGCTGCAGGGATCCGGGAGAGACCTCCAGCTCCGGTGCAACCAAGAGGATGCGGCGCGCCGTCTCGATGGGTACCGGAAACCGCGTGATCAACACTGGGATCCCCACCTGCCGCACCACCGCGTCAATGATGCTGCCGAAAAAGTTCTCCGCATAGGTGGAGTAGCCCTTCCAGCCCAGGATCACCAAGGTCGCCTGCCGTTCCGCCGCCGAGCGAATGATCCCTTTTTCCACCGAGTCATCCACCCGCCGAATCGGCTCCACTCGGGTCACGGCGCTGTGGGCCAGAGCTTCTGCAAAGGTCAACAACTGCTCTTGCCGAGCCAGGGCTGCCGGCGAGATCCCGGCGCGGTCAGACAAAACATGCAGCGGCAGCAGCGTTCCCCCATCTTTTTTGGCCAAAATCAAAGCCAACTGCAGCAGGTTGCTTTCGGTATCCGGGTTGGCCACCGGCACCAAGACGCGAGCTCCCCAATCTGGCTTGGGCAATTCAGTGGACTCTGCCGCCACTTCGGTGGGCTGCATTTGCTCTCCCCAGCGGGCCACAATCCAAGGCGAGGCAACACAGGTCACCAGGATCATGGCAATGGTGCCGTTCACCGTCAGCTCATCCACCAACTCCACCTGAAAAGCCACCGTGATCGCCGCCAGGGTAGCCGCCGCCTGAGCCATCGACAAACCGAACATGATCATCGTGCTGGCAAAGCGCCAGCCAAACAGTTGGGCCGGGATCCAAGCGGCCAGAAACTTGCTCACCACCTCCGCTGCGATCATCACCCCTCCCACCAGCAGCGAGCGCGGCTCTCCCAAGAGAATGCCGGGATTGATCAGCATCCCCACCGAGATCAAGAAAAAAGGCACAAACAGGGTGTTGCCGATAAACTGGATCCGGTTCATCAGGGGGCTGAGCTGGGGGATGATGGGGGTAATGGCCGTCCCGGCCAGAAAGGCTCCCACCACCGGCTCAATGCCGATCAACCCCGCTCCGTAGGCCACCACAAACAAAGTGGCGATCACGAAAGTAAACTCTGCTCCCTCGTCGTGACCAAAGCGTTGAAAGAACCAACTGCCCAGCTTAGGCACCCCCCACAGGGTGGCAAACGTGTAGAGGGCAATGGAAGGGATCAACGTCAGCCAAAAGCGCAGCGACAGCTCCCCTTGGTGGGCGCGCACCACCACCGCCAGCACCAACAAAGCCAGGACATTCGTGATAAGGGTGGCCCCCAAAGTTGCCGTCACCGTCTGCAGGCGCATCAACCCCAGCTTCGAGATGATGGGCAGACCGATCAGGGTGTGAGAGGCAAAACAAGAGGCCACCAGCACCGCCGCCAGAAAGCCATACCCAATGGCCAACATCGCTACTGTGCCAATGAGCATGGGCAACAGAAAGGTGAGCGCCCCGAAGATGGTGGCCTTCCCGGCATTGAGCTTCAAATCTTCCAGACTGGTCTCCAGCCCCGCCATGAACATGAGAAACAACAGCCCCACCGTGCCCAGCAGGATGATGGTCTCGTCCCGCCGCAAGATGCCCAAGCCGTAGGGCCCCACCACCAGCCCAGCCAAGATTAACCCGATGATCCCCGGCAGGCGCAGCCGCTCAAACAGCAAGGGAGCCACCAGCATGATGGTCAGGATGATCAAAAACACCAGCACCGGATTCTCAACAGGGCCAATCATGGCTAGAGGGATCCCCGAAATTTGCAGCCAGTGAGCCAGCATAAATACCCGACAGACAGCTAATGAACAGACCCGGCAAAGCGCCCGCATGAGTCTATCAGATCCCTCCAGATCCAAGTAGCTCTCGATGCCCCACAGACTTTGTCCGGCCTTCAATTACTGGCAGGGCGTTTAATAAGTATTCAAAAGTAAGTACATCAGACACATTAAGACACATTAAGCAGTGAAAACAGCTTGGCAGTAGTGCCCAGAGAAAGGCGGGAGAAACCCCCGAGAAACACGCATTAGAATCAGAGGGTACATGCTCTTGGGCTGCCCATGAACCAGCTTGCTCCTGGAAAAGTGATCGGCCAGCGCTATCAACTGGTTCACAGCATTGCAGCAGGTGGCATGGGGCGGGTGTTCAAGGCTGTCGATACGCGCCTGTTCAACCGTCCGGTGGCGGTCAAGCTGTTGCACCAAAACTTAGCAGGCGATGACAACACCCGACGCCAGTTGCACAAACGTTTTCAGCAGGAAATTCGCATCAGCACGCTGCTGGGGGAGCACCCTGCCATTGTCAAGGTATTGGACTATGGCCTAGAGAACGACCAACCTTACCTGGTGATGGAATACCTGACGGGGCGCAGTTTGGGGGAGCTAATGCTCAAGCAGCCGGTGCTGCCGCCTCAACAGGTGGTGAGGATGGCCCGCCAAGTATGCGCCGGTCTCTATTACGCCCACAACCTGGAGACTGAGCAGGATGGCCATCTCATCAAGGGGGTGATCCATCGCGACATCAAACCCAGCAACCTCTTCGTCCTAAAAGATGAAACCCTGGGGGAAACCGTCAAAATCTTGGATTTCGGCATTGCCAAGCTCCTCAGCGACGTTTCCCTTGCCCTTGGCACCCAGACCACCGGCTTTTTGGGTACGGTGCGCTACGCCTCTCCCGAACAGCTGCGCGGGGAAGCCTTGGATGCCCGCTCGGATATCTACTCGTTTGGCGTGGTGCTCTACCGCATGTTGACCGGGCAACAACCTCTGCGACCCAAGAGCGATTCTTTCCCCGGCTGGTACGAGGCCCACAATTACCAACAGCCTCAGCCCTTCGATCGCTCGAATTTGCCCTATGAGATTCCGCTGGAGCTGGAACAGGTGGTGCTCTCCTGTCTGGCCAAAGATCCCGACCAGCGGCCCCAAGATATGAAGGTTCTCAGCGCCCAATTGGAGGGATCCCTGCACTCCCAGAGCGCTGCCAGCTCTTCCCTCGCGCCCCCCCCAACCGCACCCATCTTCTCCGAGCGCACCCTGGCGGCGGTGGATACAGGGCAGTCGGGCACACACCTGCTCAGTACCCAGGCAGAGCCCGAGGCCAAGCCGTTTCCCCTCTGGGCTGGGATAGCCCTTTTTGTTGTCATTGCGGGGAGCACCTTCTGGGGCCTGCGTCTGCTGTTGGATCCGGGCCCAGGCAGCGAAAGACCGCCTGCTGCCCCCGAACGCCCCCTTCCAGTCGGCGGTGCAGAGCACCCTGAGCGGGATCCCTCAGCCACTCCTGAACCTCTGCTGGACTGGCTGCCGCGGGATCCGGAGGGCAAACCGGTGTTTGAGGATGATCCTGCCCCCGATCCGGGAATGGGTGAGTCCGCAAGCGAGCCCACACCCAGGCCGGAGGCAACTCCAGAGGCAGTGTCCTCTACCCCTCAGCCCCCCGCTCCAACTCGGCAGGTGTCCCCTCCCACTCCAGTGCCTGCTGCGCCGCCGCCCCGACCGGTTGCCGTGCCCACGCCCGCTGCTCCACCTTCTCCAGCCCCTGTCCCGGCCAAACCTCTCCCCCCGCCGCCCATCAACCAACCCCTGTTCCCCCAGATGAACCGGGTTGCTCCAACTTCTGCTCCCCTTGCAGCCCCTCCAACCCAACCTCCCACCCCTGGCTTTCTGGAGCGGTTGCGCGAGGAGCGGGAACGCCTGGGAAGAGACTAGAGGCAAAAAAGGGATCCCCAAGGATCCCTTCGCAAACAGAGACATAGGGCTAGTCTTCGATGGGATCCCCCGTCAAGGGATCCCAGAACAGGTGGAGTCAGGCGGCAGCCAGCCGGGCATTGGCGGCATCCCAGTTCACCAGGTGCTCCAGGTAGGCGCTGATGAAGTCAGGCCGCCGGTTTTGGTAATCCAGGTAGTAGGCGTGCTCCCACACATCCAAAGTGAGCAGGGGCGTTTGGCCGTAAACCAGGGGGTTTTCGGCATTGGGGGTTTTGGTGACCTTCAGGGTGCCGTTGTCCAGCACCAGCCAGGCCCAACCGCTGCCAAATTGGGTGGCGGCTGCCGTCTTGAAGGCTTCTGCAAACTTGTCATAGCCGCCAAAGTCGGCGTTGATCTTGTCGGCAATAGGCCCGGTAGGCGCACCTCCCCCGCCTGGCTTCATGGATTCCCAGAAAAAGGTGTGATTCCAAACTTGGGCAGCATTGTTGAAGATACCCGCTTTGTTGGGATCCCCAAAGGTGGCTTTGATGATCTCCTCCAGAGACTTGTTGGCCAGATTGGTGCCCTCGATGAGCTTGTTCAGGTTGGCTACGTAGGCTGCGTGGTGCTTGCCGTGGTGGTAGGAGAAGGTTTCTGCCGACATGTAGGGCTTCAGCGCGTCGGCAGGATAGGGCAGAGCCGGGAGTTCAAAAGCCATAATCGTCTGTCCTCTGTGTCTTGTGCAAGGAATGCAAGAAAGAACGCGGTGAAGGGTCAGGAGAACCAGAAAAAGGCGTTACCTTTCTTTGCAGTCTTAGTGTAACTCAGAATCAGTACGCGCTGGGATCCCTTGGACACCTCGATTCCGGTTGGAACCCTGCTCGACCCCAGAGAGGTGGAATCGCGGCTGTCTCAGCGCAATTGCCGATAACCACTTGTTGGCCAGCGGTTGGAAAAGCGAGATGTCCCAGCTACAGAGGGCTAACGGGATCCCTCCCGCAACAGCTCGATCAGCAGGGGAGCGACATCCCTGAGCAGGGGGATCAAAACAGCCGTGATGGCGGCGATGGTCACTACATTGCGGGTGAAGTTGAGGGTATCGCGGCTGAGCTGGAAAAACCGCTCGTCCCAGCGTTTGACCTCGGCCTCCAGACGTTCTTCGGCGCCAGCAATGCGCTCCTCGGCTCTGGCAATGCGCTCCTCGGCTCTGGCAATGCGCTCCTCGGCCCTGGCAATGCGTTCCTCAGTGCCGGCAATGGTTTGCATCAGCTCTTGGTTTTGCCGGGCCAGTTGGGCGATGGCCTGGGCATTGGCCTCCACCGTGCGCTCGATGCGCGCCAGCCGCTCCTCGCTGTAGCTCATGGTCGGGGAGGGGGAAATTGATGCGGGCTGGGGAAATCCTGAGGTGGGATCCCTTGCAGAGCCTCAGTCATAAAGCGCTTCCAGGTGGGGGCAACAAAGGCCCCGCCGGCGGTGCCGGGCAGCATGGGGGAGTTGTTGTCGTTGCCAATCCAAATGGCGGTAGACAGTTGCGGCACATAGCCGATGAACCAAGCGTCGCGGAAATCGGAGGTGGTGCCGGTTTTGCCGGCTACAGGTCGCCCGTCATCCAAACGAGCCGCCGTCCCGGTGCCTTGGGTCACTACCCCTTTGAGGATTTGGTTGAGCGTAGCCACCGCCCAGGGATCCAAAACCCGCTGCGGCTGAGGCCTGGCCTCGAAGAGGATTTGGCCGTTGCGATCCACCACCTGGGCCAAGAGGGTCGGCTCCACCCGATATCCGCCGTTGGCAAAGACCGCATAGCTAGCCGCCATCTCCAGGGGGCTGATGCTGGCCGAGCCCAAAGCTGTGGCCAAGTTGGGGAACATCTCGGCAGTAATACCGGTGGCCTGAGCCGCTGCAATGACGTTGCGGATCCCGACATCATCGGCCAACTTGACCGTGGGCACGTTGCGGGAGAGCTCCAAAGCCCGAGCAAAGGTGAGGGAGCCATAAAAGGTGTTGTCGTAGTTTTTCGGGCTGTAGGGCGGCGAGCCGGGATAGGTGACGGGGGTATCTTCCAAGATGCTGCCGGGTGAATAGCGCCCGCTGGCCAGAGCCGCGTAGTACACATAGGGCTTAAAGGTGGATCCCGTTTGGCGAAACGCCTGGGTGGCGCGGTTAAATTGGCCCCGCTGAGCGTTGATCCCGCCCACAATGGCCTTCACATAGCCGGTACGGGGATCCACTGCCGCCAAAGCCATTTGATCGGCACGACGAGCTGCCCCAATGCGGGGGCCATCTTCATTGACAATGCGCTGGGCAAGGCGCTGCAGACGCAGATCGATGGTGGACTGAACCCGCAGACCTCCTTGCATTAGAGCTTGTTCCCCATAGCGGCGCCGCAGCTCCGCCTCAATGGCGTCGGTAACTGCTGGGGCGTTACTTTGAAAGGAGGTAATGCGGCCTAAGGTCAGCTTTTGCTCCCGCGCCGCCTGGGCTTCCTCGGGGGTAATCCACTTCAGCTCCACCAGACGATCCAGCACCAGGTGTTGCCGCCGTTTGGCTCCCTCCAGGTTGCGAAAGGGGCTGAGGGTTTCCGGGGCCGGCAGGATCCCAGCCAACATCGCCGCTTCAGCCAAGTTCAGTTCAGACGCATCCTTGTTGAAGTAGCTGCGGGCCGCCGCCTGGATGCCGTAGAGATTGTGCCCCCAGTACACCTGGTTGAGGTACATCTCCAGGATCTCGTCTTTGCTGAAGACCTGTTCTAGGCGCACCGCCAACACGATCTCGGCGACTTTACGGCTGAGGGTACGCTCCGGCCTCAAAAACAGGTTCTTGACCAACTGCATTGTCAGGGTGGATCCCCCCCCCGCCGAGCCTATACCCCCCTCCACACTGCCTAGGATCGCCCGGCCCAAGCTGACCGGATTAATGCCTGGATGGGTGTAAAAGTGGCTGTCTTCAATGGCCAGCAAGGCCTTTTTCATCTCCGGCGAGACCTGTTCAAGGGAGATCACTTCCCGGTTGGCCTCCCCATGTAGGCTGGCAATGGGCTCGCCCCGAATATCGACAATGTGGGTGGTGGCAATGGGCACGTAATCCCGCAATTGATGCACGTCCGGCAAGTTGCGGAAGCTAATGGCCAGCCCCACCAATCCGGCAGCCGTTGCCGTGGATCCCAAGAGCAGGGATCCCAGCAACAGATTGCCTACTGCACCGGCAACCTGGGCGATCCGGGAGGGGCGGGCGGGTGGGGCATAGTCGGCGTGCTCGTCAAACCCCGATCCGGAAAAAGGGGAATTGGAGACACGCTCCAACCCCGGCTTTCTCGCCCGGCGGGCCAATGGTCTGCGACCGTAGGTCACGTCAAAAACCCTGTCACGTCCGTGTTGCAAAGCAACAACAAGCCAGACCCATTATAGGGCGGCGTCTATTGGGGCAGCAGGATGGCCAACCTCACCCATCGACAACTCCAACCGGGCTAGGTGGAGCGAGTTGAGAGCCGACCATCTTTTGCGTGGGCTTAATTTGCGTGGGCTTAAAATGGCTCATGGGTTCAGCCGGAGGATCAGGCTTTGAGTATATCGTCAGCCTCAGTTTCGCCAGCGTACCGGGATCCGTTGATAGCCCAAATTGTTGAGCGGGGGGTGGCCGAGATCTTTCCGGGAGGGCCTGCTGCCCTGGCGGAGTGCCTGGCCACAACAAATCGTCCCTTGCGGGTGAAGCTGGGCATCGATCCCACCCGACCGGATCTACACCTGGGCCATTCAGTGGTGTTGCGCAAGTTGCGCCAGTTCCAGGATGCGGGCCATGTGGCTATTTTGCTCATCGGGGACTTCACGGCGCTGGTCGGGGATCCCACTGGCCAATCGCAGGCCCGTCCCCGCCTCACCCCAGCAGAAGTGGAGGAAAACGCCCGCACCTATTTGGAGCAGGCCGGCAAGATCTTGGATTTTGAGACCCCTGGCCGGCTGGAGGTGCGCCGCAACAGCGAGTGGCTGGCCCACCTGACTCTCAGTGAGCTGATCGAACTCCAGGCCCAGATGACGGTGGGGCAGATGCTGGCCAAAGAAGACTTTGCCCAGCGCTACCAAGCCGGGACGCCGGTATACTTGCACGAATTTCTCTATCCCCTCCTGCAGGGCTACGACTCGGTGGCTCTGGCAGCCGACGTAGAACTGGGGGGAACCGACCAGCGCTTTAACCTGCTCACTGGGCGAGATCTGCAAATCTGGAAGGGCCAAGCGCCGCAGTTCTGCGTGACGGTGCCGCTTTTGGAGGGGTTGGACGGGTACCAGAAAATGTCCAAGTCCAAAAACAACTACGTGGGGCTGACTGAGGATCCCCTCACCATGTACTCCAAGCTGGAGAAGGTGCCGGATCACCTGGTGGAGCGCTACTTTGAGTTGCTCACCTCAGTGCCCCTTGCCGAGCTGCCGCAGGATCCCCGCCAGCGGCAGATCCTCCTAGCCAAGACCCTAGTGGCCCAGTTTCACTCCCCTGCAGCGGCAGAAGAGGCCCAGCGCACCGCCCAAGCCCTGGTGCTAGACGGTATTCTTGCCGAAACGGGATCCATCCCCACCTTTGCCATCGATGGGTTGTCTTACCCTGTTAAACTCAGCTACATCCTGCGTGAGTGTGGCCTGTGCAAGAGTGCCGCCGAGGCCCGTCGGCAGATTCAAGGGGGCGCCGTGCGGCTGGATGGGCAAAAGGTGGAGGATCCCGACCTGGAGTTTGCCCATGCCTCGGAGCTGGCCGGGCGGATTTTGCAGGTGGGCAAAAAGGCCTTTCGTCGGCTAGTGAAAGGCGCAGATTAGTCTTCCCCTCTCCCTGTGGGAAAGGGGTGAGGGGATCCATCAACGGGCAGGCTTGAAGCCGAGTCCGGTTTTTTTCTGCCTGGTCTTGGCTGGGGGATCGGACAGAGGAGAAGGTAAACTACCCGACTCCGACCGCTAAAGCGTTACGGAGCGGGCTTTCAGTAGCCCTGAGCCTGCTCTGCTCTACCAGAGAACAAAACAGGCCCG